>DASXPS010000108.1 GCA_036493475.1 Sporichthyaceae bacterium
CGTGACCTTGCGGGACACCACCTCGCGCAAGTTGCGCACCCGCTCCATCAGCGCGGGCAGCTTGAGCGCGTCCTCGACGTCGTCGAGCAGGGTCTCCGCGTCCAACAGCCGGGCGTGGCAGGTGGACCCGGCCACCGGATCCACCTCGGCGGCGCGCAACAGCCGACCGGCCTCCTCCAGCACACCCTCGGCGTAGAGCCGGTCCAGGGGGCGGGTGGCCTCGGGCACCGGGAGCTCGGCAACCGCGCGGCGCACCTCGTGCGCCCGGTCGGCGACCTCGGACAGGCTGGTGCGCAACTCGGCGGCGGACGGCGTCTCGGCGCGGCCCAAGTGCACGGAGATGTCGAAATCGCAGTCCAGCACCGGAACGTAGGCCTCGGCGCGCACCGTGCGGCCGGCGTCGATCTCGATGGAAATCTCGATCTCGCTGCCCGCCGGCACGTCGCGGCGCACCTCGCGCGGATGCAGGTCCAATCGTCCGATCGGGGTGTTGCGGTCGGCGCGCGGGCGCTCCCCCTCCACCAGCGGCACCCGGATCAGGCCCTGCCCGGAACCCTTGCGTAGGTCCACCGTGGTGTTCAGCACGATGCGCCGGTGCGCAGGCAATTCGGTGCCCTTTTCCAGCAACCAGCGCACCTCCTTGCCGGCCAGACCCACCCCTACCGAGTGGGTGAGCACCGCGGCGCCGCCCGACAGCGGGGCATGCCGGTAGGTCAGAAGTTCGGGTTGGGTGGGCAACGCGGTGCCCCGTGGGTCGCGCAGTTCAATCGCGTAGCTGTTGGTGGCGCGCGGCGCGGCGCGCAGCCGCGTGAGAAAAATGCCGTCCGCGGACACCTCGATGCGCCCGGAGCGCCACGGCGGACGTGCATGGGCGTTGACGAACTCAATCGTGCAGCCGGCCCAGTCGGTGCCCGGTGGGGTGCCGGTCGCCCGGCCACCGACCAACGGTTCGTCGTCCGCACCGACCACCTTGTGCTCCAGCTCCAGCGTGACCTCGTCGGCCCGACCCGCCCCGCCCGCCTTGCGCGGCACCCGTTGGGTGCCCGCGAAGATCGCCGCCCCGCGGGCCACCACGGTGATCGCATCCATGGAGTGGTCCAACGGGATGCCCAGACCCGCGACCGGATCGGCCAGTCGGTCCCGAAGCGCCGGGGACAGCGTGGCGCCACCAACCAGGATCACCCGTTCGATGTCGCCCGGCGCCAGGCCCTTCTCGGCCAGCGCGCGCCGGCACAGGTTGACCGAGCGGGTGTAGAGCGGGTCGGTGAACCGCTCCAACTCCGCCCGGTGCACCTCGCGGACGAACTCCAACGGCTTGCCGTCGGCGTCGGACAACTCGGCGCGCACCTCGGTGGTGGGGTTGGCGGACAACGCAATTTTCGCCGACTCCGCAACGTTCTTAAGTTTTGCGATGTTGCTTGCCCATTTACGGTTGCCACGATGCAGGTCGCTCAGCCCAAATTCTTCCGCAACTGCGGGTACCAATAGATTCTCGACAAGCGCCCAGTCGATGAGTTTGCCGCCGAGGAAATTGTCGCCGGCGTGGTTCACCACGCCGAACTCGCCATCCCGCACGTTGATCACCGCGGCGTCGAAGGTGCCGCCACCGAAGTCGTAGACCAGCCAGAACGCCCGGTGCGTCTCGGCGGTGCCGGCGTACGCCCAGGCAGCCGCGGTGGGTTCCTGGATCAGTGGGGCGAATTCCAGCCCGGCCAACGCGGCGGCCCTGCGGGTGGCGTCGCACTGGTCGAGTTCGAACGCGGCGGGCACGGTGATCACCGCAGCCTCGACCTGGTCGCCGGTGGACCGGGCCAGATCGGCGCGCAGTGACTTGAGCACCTCGGCGGACAGGTCCTCCGGGGTCATCCGGCGGCCCGACGCGGCGAACACCTTGTGCTCGCCGGGGCTGCCCATCTGCAGCTTGAACTCGCCACACGCGTTGTCCGGGTCGCGCTCCAGCCGGCTCTTCGCCTCGTCGCCGACGTAGATGTTGCCGTTCTCCGACACGTACACCGCGGACGGGGTGAACTCGCGCTGCCAGGTGTTGCGCACCACGGCGGCATCGGCTCCGGCCGCGATGGCCAGCGCGCTGTTCGTGGTGCCCAGGTCGATGCCGACGTCGATGGTCTCCCGGCTCACGACCTACCCCCGAGCACTCGCTTCTTCTTCTCCGGCCGGGCCACGATCACCTGGCCGATCTGGATGCGCCGGCCGTCCCGGTACACGCACGGGCGGACAGTCTCCACCACCGTCTCCGCGGAAGCATCCGGGCGCGGCTCGTAGGCGATCACCTCCAGGGCCATGCCCGGATCGAAACTGGTGCCGTCGTGATCCTGGAAGGACAACCCGGCCTCGGCCAGCGCGGTGCACGCGGCGCGCACATGCCGGGCCGCCTGACGTTGTTCATCGGAGCCGCCGCCGGACAGTTTGCGCCCGGCCCGCCAAAGGTTGGTCAGCGCATCGGCCAGTGCCGCGTCGTGATCACTCATCAGTCGTCCTCGTGCCGGCCGCACGACGGCGCGAGGCGTTCGTCCAACCAGGCGTCGATGCTGCGTCGGCGTTGCCCCGCCGCGCCGGCCAGCACCGCCGCGGTGGCCAGCGCGACCGCCGCGGTGATTGGCGGAGGGAGTACCAGTAGGCAGAGCCCCAGCAGGGCGTCAATGGGCAACCCCAGACGCAACCAGCGCACCAAGTGGCTCGTCGGCACCCGCGCGTAGACGAACTCGTCGTCGGAAAGGTACGAGCCCAGCGGATAGACCGGCACCCAGAACACAGTGACGAACCGGGTTTCCACCCAGGTGTCCCCGGCCCGGGCGCGGTGGCCGTAGGGCCGCACCCCGCAGCCGGCGAACACCGCGCGGGTGGGCACGTCCGCCAGGGCGGCGCGGACCGCCCGCGGGTCACGGACCACCCGGTCCACCTCAGTTGCCAGGTGCGGTTCGACGCCACGGCGGCGCCAACGGGTCAACACCTCGACAGCGCCGTCCGGGTTGCTGGAGCTGATCCACGGTTCGACCACGGCGAGTACCGCCGCTTCGGCCAGGCCGCGCCGGGTGCGTTCCACCAGATCGACGGTGGTCTTCTCCCGGGCCAGCTTCGCCGCCGCGTCCAGCAACGGCTGCACCTGCGCGGGTTCCCCGCCATCGTTCACCCGGGCCACCGCGGCCCGGGTGATGGTGTTGGCGATCTCGTCGTGCAATGCGTTGGACAGCCCGTCGTCCGGCAGTACCGCGGCGGGCACGGCCAACAACCGGGGCGCCTCGGCCAACAACGCGGTGCACCGCTCAATCATCTCTGACGGATCGTCAGAGCAGCCCTCGGTCAGCGCGGCGCACTCGTCGTGGATGCGATCCACCACCGGGTTGCAGGCATCACGCAGGGCCGCAGCCACGGTCTCGGCGGGGAAGGGGGCGTGGTGCAGCAGCGCCACATGTCGGGCCACCCGCGCGGTGTCACCCATGGCGGCGGCCGCCGCGGCCAACTCTGCGTTGGGCGCCAACACCCGGCGCGGCAATCGGCTGCGCAGCGCGGTCACCGTGGCCACCGACACCCGCGGGTCGTCGAGTTCCTTGGCCCGGCGTTCCAAGCGGAACCAATAGGCCTCATCGGACAACGTGTGGGACCAGGCGGCCAACGCGGTGCGCCACTGCTCGTCATCGGCGTCGGCGCAGTCCAGCGCCCGGGTGTGCGCGGCCACCGCCTCATCGTGGACGGCGACCCCGGACAGCCACAGCGACTCGTGAACCAGGCGCGCGACCGGGGACTGCATGGCCTCGAACGCGGACTTCACGCTGTCCGGATCCGGCGCCGGATCCGGGGCCAGGTTCCCGAACGGACTGGGCAGCGAGGTGCCCAGTCGAGCGGCCATGGTCACCTCCTCGCGACGGCGGCGCAGCTGTGCTGACGTGGCGTCGGTGAGTACCCCGGTGACCCGGAACATGTTGCCGGTGTAGGTCTGGCGCACCGGCAGCCGACGCAGCACGGCGTCCACGTCGCGTCCGACGGCGTCGACGTCCACGGCCCGGTTGGGCATCAGGCGTCCTGACGCCCCATCAGCGCTGCCCCGACGCCCAGGGCGGTGGCGCCCACAGTGGCCGCCAGGGCCAGGTACCGGCCCCTGGCGGGCAGCGAGGGCCAGGCCAGCGCGGTGGCCGCCAGGTCCACCCCGTCGGCGAAGGCGCCCAGCCCCACCGTCGCGCGTCGGGCGCCCGCCGACCCGCGCGCACAGGCCGCCAGCGTCAGCGCGCCGAGAGCAAGGTCGCGCGCGCCCAGGGCGCGGGCCAAGACCCGTATGCCGGGCTCTGCGGCCCGCTGCTCGCTGACCCAGGTGCGCGCGAGCAGCGCGGGCCGGGCGATGGCCGCCACGCCGACGACAACCCGGCCCGCCGCGATGCCGGGACCGAGCAAGCGTGGGTCGGTGATCCGCCGTGCGAGGTTCATCCGCTCACCATTCCTTCCGTTGCGTGCGGCCATTCCGCGGTTATGGCATCGGGCGGGCCGGACGCATCGCTCGTTCCGCGAGGACGGCCCGTCCGGCGGTGCGCATGGCGGCCACCACGTCGCCACGCGGCACCGGGTGACCGGTCATCAGCTCCACCTGCAGCACAGCCTGATGGATCAACAGGTCCAGGCCGCCGAGTACCTGGCCGCCGCGAGCCGCCCAGGCCGCGGCCAGCGCAGTGGGCCACGGGTCGTACACCACGTCGAAGAGCGTCGCGAGGTCGTCGGGCAGCTCGCCGGCGAGCCCGTCCGCGGCGCCGGAGGGGGCGGTGGAGATGACCAGGGGTGCATCGGCGGCCCGGCCGGCGTCGTCCCAGGACCGCACCACCAGCGGCACGCCGAATCCTTCGGCCAGCGGCAGCAGTTCCTCGGCCCGGGCGGCGGTGCGCAGGTAGATCTCGACCTCGCCGGTGCACACCCCGGCCAGCGCGGCAATGGCGGAGGCAGCGGTCGCCCCGCCACCGAGCACCGCGGCGGTGGGCACCTCGGTCACCCCGACCTCGGCCAGGGCGTTGACCAGGCCGGGCACGTCGGTGTTCTCCCCGTGGGTGCCCGCGGCGTCGAAGGTCAACGTGTTGACCGCCCGGACCGCACCGGCGACCTTGCCGAGCGTGTCGCACAGCGGGATCGCCGCGCGCTTGAGTGGCATGGTCAGCGACAGGCCCGCCCAGCGTTCGTCCAGGCCCGCGACGAACCCCGCCAGGCCGTCCTCATCGACCTCGTGGAAGTCGTAGACCCAATCCAACCCGAGCACCGCGTATGCCGCCGCGTGCAATGTAGGGGACAGCGAATGCCGCACCGGTTTGCCGAGCACCGCGGCACGGCGCCCGCTCACTTGTACCCGGGATGCTCGCGCATCCACTGCTGGAACAACGCGACGTTCTGTGCGTGCTCGGCGCCGGTGGTGGCGAACCGGGTCTCCCCGGTCTGCGGGTTGATGGCCACGAAGTACAGCCACGGGCCGGCCTCGGGGCTCAGCGCGGCGTTGATCGCGGCCTCGCCGGGATTGTTGATCGGTCCCGGCGGCAGCCCGATCACCTTGTAGGTGTTGTACGGCGAATCGATGGCCCGTTGCGCCGCGGTAGTGGTGATGGCGCGGATGCCACCGTTGGCGTAGAGCACCGTGGTGTCCAGTTGCAGCGCCATCTGCTTGGCCAGCCGGTTGTAGATCACCTGCGCGATCTTGGGCATGTCCTCGGCCCGCTTGGCCTCGGCCTGCACCAGGCTCGCCACCGTCAACACCTGAAACGGCGTCAGGTTCTGTGGGCCGGTCTTGGTGGTGATGCCGGTGGTCTGCGAGGCCTGGTTGAACCGCTTGGTGAACGCCTGCAGGACCGTGGTGGCGGTGGCTTCTGGCTCGAAGTCGTAGGTGGCCGGGAACAGGAAACCCTCGGACCGATGTCCGTCCGGGTTCTTGTCCCAGTCCGGGATGCCGTACCCGGATGGGTCCTTCAACGCATCGTCGAACTTGTCCTGCGCGATGCCGGTCTGTTGCACCAGCAGGGCGATGATCTCCTTGCTGGTGCGGCCCTCCGGCACCACCACGTGCGCCAGGACTCGGTACTGCGGGTCCAACAGTCGGCTGACCGCGGCCTTGCCGGACAGGTGCTCGGCCATCCGGTACGTGCCCGGCGCGATCGAGGTGGAGCGCGAGTTGTGTTTGGCGGCGTCGACGAACGCGCCCTGGGACTTCACCACGCCGGCCTCGGCCAGCATCTTGCCGATGGTGCGCAGGCTGGAGCCGGGGATGACCTTGACCTCCTTGTCCGGGCCGGCCGGTCCGGAGAAGTCCGCGGTGTCCTCGGTGAAGTGGTGCACGACGCGGCTGAAGCCGACCGTGGAGCTGATGCCGATCACGCCGACCGCTATCAGCGCGATCAGCACCGCAACCAACGCCTTGGCCTTGGAGCGGCGGTGGCGCATCCGCGACGGCGGTGGCGGGGGGCCGGGATGCCCAGTGGTTCCGGTCACCCGCCCACGATATTCAAGCCGGGTCCGGGGTGACGGGTTCCCCGGCGGGCGCGCCGGAGGAACGTTCGGCATCCAGCGCGGCCTGCAGGAACACCACCGCCGCGGCCTGGTCCACCATGCCGCGGGCCTTACGCCCGGAAACCCCGGCCGCGCGCAGGTCCCGGGCCGCGGCCACCGTGCTCAGCCGCTCGTCGACCAGCCGCACCGACGTCGGAGCCAGGCGCGTGGCCAACTCCCCCGCCCACGCGCGCGCCGCAGCGGCGGCCGGGCCGTCACCGCCGGACAGCGAGCGCGGTAGCCCGACCAGCACCTCAACGGCGTCCCGCTCGGTGACCAGACCTGCCAGCCGATCCAGGTCACCCTGGCCGCGCGCCACCGTCTCCACCGGCGTGGCGAGAAACCCGGAGGGGTCACTGGCGGCCACGCCGATGCGTACGCTGCCCAGGTCGATCCCCAGCCGCACCCCGGGCCGCATCAGCCGGCAGCACCCACCGCCGCTGCCACCGCCGCCAGGGCCTCGGTGATCTTGGTGGGGTCGGTGCCACCGCCCTGAGCCACGTCGTCCTTGCCGCCGCCACCACCGCCGAGCACGCCCGCGGCGAGCTTCACCAGCGCGCCTGCCTTGATCCCCCGGCCGCGGGCCGCCTCGTTGGTCGCCACCACGATGGACGGCTTCCCGCCGGTGACCGCCACGGCCGCGACGACGCTCGGTCGGTCGGCGGCGATGCGACCGCGCACGTCGAGCGCGAGCGTGCGCAGGTCGTCCGGGCGGGTGTCGTCGGGCAACCGCACGCCGACCCAGGCGACGCCGTCGACGTCGGTGGCGCCGGCGGCCAGGTTTCCGGCCGCGGCCAGCACCTGCCCGGCCTTGACGTCGGCGAGCTCCTTCTCGGCCTCTTTGAGCCGGGCCAGGATCGCGTCGATCCGCTCGGGTAGTTCCTCCGGGCGGGCCTTGATGGTGTCGGTCAGCTGCGCGACCAGCGCGTGCTCGCGGGCGAAGAACTGGTAGGCATCGGCGCCGACCAGGGCCTCGACGCGGCGCACGCCCGCGCCGATGGAGGACTCCCCGAGCAGCTTGATCAGGCCCAGCTGCCCCGAGCGCGCCACATGCGTGCCACCGCAGAGCTCGCGGGAGTAGTTCCCGACGGACACCACGCGTACCACGTCGCCGTACTTCTCGCCGAACATCGCGATGGCGCCGGAAGCCTTGGCCTCGTTCTGCGACATCAGTTCGGCGATCACCGGGTGGTCCTCGACCAGCACCTCGTTCACCCGGACCTCGACATCGTCGAGGACGCCCGCGGGCAGCGCCGCGGGCGAGGAGAAGTCGAACCGGAACCGGCCCGCGGAGTTCTCCGAGCCGGCCTGTGCCGCGGTCTCCCCCAGGGCCTCGCGCAGGCCCTTGTGCACCAGGTGGGTCGCGGTGTGCGAACGCGAGATCGCGGCGCGCCGGGCCACGTCGACCTGCGCGACGACCGCGTCGCCGACGGTGAACTGACCCGAGCGCACCGTGGCCCTGTGCACGATCAAGCCCGGCACCGGGGACTGCACGTCGTGCACCTCGGCCATCGCGTCGCCCGCGCGTAGCACGCCGGTGTCGGCGAGCTGGCCACCACCCTCGGCGTAGAACGGGGTGCGGTTCAGCACGACCTCGACCGCGTCGCCCGCCGACGCCGCCGGCACCGACGCACCGCCCGCGATGAGCCCGAGCACGTCGGCCTCGGCGACCACATCGGTGTAGCCGAGGAAGTCAACCGGCTTGCCCGCCGCGGTCAGCGCATCGCGGTAGGTAGACACATCCACGTGCCCGGTCTTCTTCGCCTTCGCGTCCGCCTTACCGCGCTGACGCTGTTCGGTCATCAGCCGGGTGAACGCCTCCCGGTCGACCTCGATCCCCTGCTCCGCAGCCATTTCCAGCGTCAGGTCGATCGGGAATCCGTACGTGTCGTGCAACGCGAAGGCCTGCTCACCGGACAGCTCGGCGGAGCCGGACTTCTTGGTCTCGGCCACCGCGGAGTCCAGGATCGAGGTGCCCGCGCGAAGCGTGCGCAGGAACGCCGCTTCCTCCGCGTCGGCCACCGCGTGGATGCGCGACGCCTCGGTGAGTAGTTCCGGGTACTGCGGCGCCATCGCGTCGATCGCCGTTTGGATCAGCGCATGCGTGGTTTCCTCGGGCCCGCCGAGCAAACGCATGTTGCGCACCACCCGGCGCATGATGCGGCGCAACACATAGCCGCGGCCCTCGTTTCCCGGCGTGACGCCATCCCCGATGAGCATGGCCGCGGTGCGCGAATGGTCGGCGACCACCCGCAGCGACACGTCCTTCGCGTGGTCGGCACCGTACTTGACCCCGGTCAACTCGGTGGCCCGGTCCAGGATCATGCGGGTGGTGTCGATCTCATAGATGTTGTCGACGCCCTGCAGGATCGCGGCCATTCGCTCGCAGCCCATGCCGGTGTCGATGTTCTTCGCGGGCAGCTCACCGCGGATGTCGAAGTCGATTTTGGTGCGCACGGCGGACAGTTCGTACTGCATGAACACGAGGTTCCACACCTCGAGGTAGCGGTCCTCGTCGGCTACCGGCCCGCCCTCCTTGCCGTACTCCGGGCCGCGGTCGAAGTAGATCTCCGAGCACGGGCCGCCGGGGCCGGGCACGCCCATGTGCCAGTAGTTATCGGCCAGCCCGCGACGTTGGATGCGGTCCAGCGGAACGCCGGCGGCATCGTGCCAGATCTCCAGCGCCTGGTCATCGTCGGTGTAAACGGTGCACCACAGCCGGTCCCCGTCGAAGCCGTAGCCGCCGGATTCCACCGAGGAGGTGAGCAGCTCCCAGGCCAGCGGGATGGCCAGGGACTTGAAGTAGTCGCCGAAGGAGAAGTTGCCGGCCATCTGGAAGAACGTGGCGTGCCGCGTGGTCTTGCCGACCTCGTCGATGTCGGGGGTGCGTACGCACTTCTGCACGCTGGTGGCGCGCTTCCACGGCGGGGTCTGCTCGCCGAGGAAGTACGGCTTGAACGGCACCATCCCGGCCGGCACCAGCAGCAGCGTCGGGTCGTCGGCGATCAGCGACGCGGACGGCACGACGTGGTGCTCGTTGCGCTCGAAGAAGCGCAGGAACCGATTGCGGATATCGGCGGAGTCCATGCTTGGTGCGTCCTCAAACTAGCGAGCGGTCGGGGTTTCCTCGGGCACGTCGTTCAGGCCGAGTGCCTCGTACAACTCGTCCTCGCGGTCCCACATGGCGTCGCGCACATCCTGACCGAACTCGCGCATGGCGCCCCCCAGCGTGGTGATCGAGGTGGCCAGCCGATCGGTCACACCCTCGGCGGTCAGCGCGCCCATGGCACGGGACGCACGTCGGGTGACGAGCGCCCCGACGGTGACCCCCATCGCTGTCCAAAATAACCGGCTCATCGCCTGGCCTTCGACGCCTTTTTCGACGCCTTACGGGCGGCGACGCTGGCCTTGCGTCGGGCGGTACGCGCGCCGCGGCCCTCCTCGCGCAGCTGCGCCTTGACCCGCTTCTGCATTTCGCGCTGCTTCTTGCCGCCCATCGCGCGGCGCACGCCATAGGAGAACGAGGCGATCTTCACCATCGGGCCGCCCAGCGACACCGCCGCGATCGAGGACAGCGCACTGGCGTTCTTGGTGATCGTGGACACGTTGGTGGTGATGGTCTCCACCCGGTCCAACGCCAGATTCGCGGTGGCCACCGTGGTGGTGACCTCGACCAGCACCGGCACCGTGGAGTCGCCCACGTCGCCGACCACCCGGGTCAGCTCCTTGAGGGTGCCCCCCAGCGCGACCAGCACGTAGGCGATGAACAGCACGAGCACGGCCCAGGCAATGGCCACGATCAGTCCCGCGACCTGTCCTGCGGACACCCGCTCACACCCCTTCGCCTGCGAATCGGACCCGGGAAGCCTACCGAGACCCTCTCCCCGCACTGCGTCCGACCAACCGCGGCCTCCGGCGCGCGTCCGGGAGAGCGCTTCGGGCCGGCAGCGCATGCTCGCCCCGGTCCTGTTCACCGCTCGCCGCGAACCACCCGCCGCAGTTTCGCCAGCCGCTCGGCCAGGTCGCGCTCGGCACCGTTAACCGTCGGCTCGTAGTAGTCCCGCCCGACCACCGCGTCCGGGGGGTATTGCTGCTCGACCACGCCGTGCGGGTAGCTGTGCGCGTACCGGTACCCCTCGCCGTGGCCGAGCTTCGCCGCGCCCGGGTAATGCGCGTCGCGCAGGTGGGCCGGCACCGAGCCGATCCGACCGGCCGCCAGATCCGCGCTCGCCGCATCGATGGCCTTGATCACTGCGTTGGACTTCGGCGCCACCGACAGCGCGATGGTGGCCTGGGCCAGGTTGAGCCGGGCCTCCGGCAGCCCGATCAACTGCACCGCCTGGGCGGCCGCGACGGCGGTGGTCAGCGCGGTCGGGTCGGCCAGGCCGATGTCCTCACTGGCCAGGATCACCAACCGCCGGGCGATGAACCGCGGGTCCTCCCCGGCCGCGATCATCCGGGCCAAATAATGCAGTGCCGCATCCGGATCGGAGCCGCGCACGGACTTGATGAACGCGGAGATCACGTCATAGTGCTGGTCGCCGTCCCGGTCGTAGCGGGCCGCGGCCTTGGCCACCGCCCGTTCCACCAGCGCCAGGTCGACCTCGGTGCGACCGAGGTCCAGCGCGGCACCGGCGGAGGCCTCCAGCGCCGTGAGCGCGCGGCGCGCGTCTCCCCCGGCGACCCGGATCAGGTGATCGCGCGCGTCCGGGTCAAGCGTGGCGGCCTTCGCCAGACCTCGTTCGTCGACCAGCGCTCGGTCGAGCAGGTCGCCGATGTGCTGTTCGGTCAGCGGCTGCAGGGTGAGCAGCAGAGAGCGGGACAGCAGCGGGGAAATCACCGAGAACGACGGGTTCTCCGTGGTGGCCGCGACCAGGGTCACGACGCGGTCCTCGACGGCGTGCAGTAGCGAATCCTGTTGCGCCTTGGAGAACCGGTGCACCTCGTCGAGGAACAACACGGTCTGCCGTCCGCTGAAGTCGTTTTTGGCCGCGGTCAGGACCTCGCGGACCTCCTTCACCCCGGCGCTGACCGCGGACAGTTCGACGAACCGGCGGCCGGTCGCGCCGGCGATGATCCGGGCCAACGTGGTCTTGCCGGTCCCGGGCGGACCCCACAGCAGCACCGACACCGGCGCGGCGGCGCTGCTGCTCGGGTCGGCCTCCACCAGCCGGCGCAGCGGTGAACCGGGCTCCAGCAGATGCTCCTGGCCAACGACCTCGTCCAGCGTGCGCGGCCGCATGCGCACCGCCAACGGCGCGACCCGTCCCGCGGCGGCGTCGAACAGCGACTCGGACTCCACCCCGCCGACCCTAGCCGGCGGCGCTATGCGGGTGGGGCGTCGATGCCGGCTTCCTTGCGCTGCGCCGGGGTGATCGGCGAGGGCGCCCCGGTGAGCGGGTCGCCGCCGGACGCGGTTTTCGGGAAGGCGATGACGTCGCGGATGGAGTCGGCGCCGGCCAACAGGGCGCACAGCCGATCCAGGCCCAGCGCGATGCCGCCGTGCGGCGGCGGGCCGAACGCGAACGCCTCGAGCAGGAAGCCGAACTGGTCCTCGGCCTGGTCCTTGGTCAGCCCGATGAACTCAAATACCCGCGACTGCACGTCGCTGCGGTGGATACGGATCGATCCGCCGCCGATCTCGGTGCCGTTGAGCACGATGTCGTAGGCGTCGGACAGGGCGTGTTCGGGGTCGGTGTCGAAGGTGTCCACGTATTCCGGCGTGGGCGAGGTGAAGGGGTGATGCACCGGACCCCAGCCGCCGTGCCCGGTCCGCTCGAACATCGGGGCGTCCACGATCCAGACGAACTCCCAACGCGAGGTGTCGATGAGCGCGCACCGTCGCCCGATTTCCAGTCGCGCCGCGCCCAGCAGTTGCAGGGTCGCGGTGCGCTCCCCCGCGCCGAGGAAAATGCAGTCGCCCGGTTGCGCGCCGACCGCGGCGACCAGGCCGCCGCTCTCCGCCTCGGACAGGTTCTTCGCGACGCCGGCCGGCGTACCGTCCTGACCCACCGTCACATATGCCAGACCCATGGCCCCCCGCGACTTGGCCCAGTCCTGCCAGTTGTCCAACTCGCGGCGGGTCTGAGCGGCCCCACCGGGCATCACCACCGCACCGACGTGCTCGGCCTGGAACACCCGGAACTCGGTGTCGGCGAAGTAGGACGTGAGGTCCACCAGTTCGCAGCCGAAGCGCAGGTCGGGCTTGTCCGAGCCGAAGCGGCGCTCGGCCTCGTGCCAGGCCATCTGCGGGATCTCGCCGATCCGGTAACCCAGAACCCGCGACCACACCGCGCGCAGCACCTTCTCGGTGACCGCGCGCACGTCTGCCTGGGTACAGAACGACATTTCCACGTCGAGCTGGGTGAACTCCGGTTGCCGGTCGGCGCGGAAGTCCTCATCCCGGAAGCAGCGGGCGATCTGGTAGTACCGCTCCAGCCCGGCAACCATCAGCAGTTGCTTGAACAGCTGTGGGGACTGCGGCAGGGCATACCAGTGGCCCGGCTGCAATCGCACCGGCACCAGAAAGTCCCGCGCCCCCTCCGGAGTGGACCGGGTCAAATACGGGGTCTCCACGTCGAGAAAGTCCTCGGACTCCATCACCTCGCGGATGACGTGCGTGACCCGTGAGCGCAACCGCATGTTCTCGGCCATCTTGGTGCGGCGCAGGTCGAGGTAGCGGTACTTCAGCCGCGCTTCCTCGCTGACGCCCGCGCCGTGGTCGTCGATCGGGAACGGCAGCGGCCCGGCCTCGGACAACACCACTACCTCGGTGGCGATGACCTCGATCTCGCCGGTCGCCAGGTTCGGATTGGCGTTGCCCTCCGGACGCACCTGCACGCGCCCGGTCACCCGCAGGCAGTACTCATTGCGCAGCCCGTGCGCCACGGCCTCGTCACGGACCACCACCTGGGCCAGTCCCGAGGCGTCCCGCAGGTCGAGAAAGGCCACGCCGCCGTGGTCGCGCCGGTGCGCGACCCAGCCGGCCAGCACGACCGTGCTGCCCGCGTCGGCCGCCCGCAGCGCGCCCGCGCGATGAGTCCTGATCAACGTTCTGCTCCCCTACAGACCCCGGTGCGGCCCGGCCAACGGGGCGGCCTCTGCCAGGTACGGATTGGTCGCCCGCTCGGCACCAATGGTGGTGGGGTCGCCATGGCCCGGCAGGACGAGGGTCCCGTCCCCCAGTGGCAGCACCTTGGTGGCCAGGCTCTGCAGCATCTGCTCGTGGCTGCCGCCGGGCAGATCGGTGCGTCCGATTGAGCCCCGGAACAGCACGTCGCCGGACACCAGCAACGGCTCATGCATGTCCGCGTCCGGCGGCAGTCGGAACATCACCGAACCTGCCGTGTGTCCGGGGGCGTGATCGACGGTGAACTCCAGTCCGGCCAACTGCACCACGGAATTGTCCTCGAGCAGCTTCACATCGTCCGGCTCGGTCCACTCCAGTCGCCCGCCGAACATGTTTCGCGATTGGGTGCTCACCCCGAGCAGCGGATCGACCAGCAGGTGCCGGTCGTCCGGGTGGATCCAGGCGGAGATGCCGTGCGCCCCGCACACCGGGCTGACCGCGAACGTGTGGTCCAGGTGGCCGTGGGTGAGCAGCACTGCCACCGGGCGCAGCCGCTGCTCGGTGAAAACCTCCTCGAGCATGGGTTCAACATCGACGCCCGGGTCGATGACCACGCACTCCTCGCCCGGCCCCGTCGCCAGGACGTAACAGTTGGTGTCGAATGCGGCAGCCGGGAAACCTACGACCAGCATCGCTCCATATCCTCCCCGCTCGGCCCTCGAACCGTTCGGTCGCTGACCCTAGCCGGTCGACTGCCGGGAGCACCGCTGTGACCTTCGGCTTAAGTCGGCTCCCTACACTGGCGGCGCCGGAGGAGCGGGTGCACCCGCCGCGCCCGGCCCCCGGCGGAGAAGGAGAACGCGTGGCAGGGCAGGGGAAGCAGACCAGCGCCGAGCGACGCAAGGAGCGGCAGGCCGCCGCCCGGGCAGAGTCCGCGAGAAAGCGCCGCAAGCAACGTCTGCAGGTGCTCGGCGGCGGCGGCGCGCTGGTGGCCGTGGTGGCGATCGTCGCCGTGGTGGTCGCCCTGGTGCACAACGGCGGCAGCAGCAACGACGCCTCGAAGAACCCGATCCCCTCCCCGGCGCCCACCGCAGACCAGACCGGCGTACCGCCGGGCCAGTTCCGTTGCCTCTACGAGGACAGCCCCAACCCGGTGGCGGCCGGAGCCCGCAACGTCGGCAAGCCTCCGGAGCTGACCGAGAACACCACCCCGCAGTACGTCACGATGACCACCGACCACGGCACGATCGAGCTGGAGCTGGACGCGAAGTCCGCACCCTGCACGGTGAACTCGTTCGTGTTCCTGGCGCAGCACGGCTATTTCGACAAGACCACCTGCCACCGCCTGCTCGACACCGCCGCGGACTCCCTGACCTACGCGGTGCTGCAGTGCGGCGACCCGACCGGCACCGGACAGGGGGGACCGGGCTACAAGTTCGCGGACGAGGCGCTGAGCGGTGCCCGATACGCCAAGGGCGTGATCGCGATGGCGAACGCCGGCCCGAACACCAACGGCAGCCAGTTCTTCATGATGTTCAAGGACTCCAGCTTCGACCCGAACTACACCCCGTTCGGCCACATCTTGTCCGGCGTCGACGTGATCGAGAAGATCGCCAAGGGCGGCACGGAGCTCAACCCCCAGACGCAGCAGAACGACGTACCCAAGACCAAGACCACCATCACCAAGGTGACCATCAGTTCCACACCCCCCAAGGGCACCACCGCCAAGCCCACACCCAGCAGCTCTGCCAAGCCCACGTCCACCGGTTCCGCAAAGCCGACTGCCAGCAGCAGCGCCAAACCGAAATGAGTTTTCGTCTGCAGACGAGAGGCGCGAGGTGACCAACGCGCAGCCGCCCGAGGGCAGCGAGCCGGACGTGCCGGCCGCTGTTCCCGACGCGACGGTGCTCCCGAGCCCGACTCCGGAGCCGGTGGCGGTTGCAGAGCCCGCAGCAGCTGAAGAGCCCACGGCGGCTGAGGAACCCGCGGCGATCGAGGAACCCGCGGCCCCTGCAGAGCCGGCGGCGATCGAGGAACCCGCGACGACTGAGGAACCCGCAACGACTGAGGAACCCTCCGCCGAAACGATCTCGCCCTTGCGGGTAGCTGCGCAGGTCCGGGCCGGTGTCGAAGGGCTGGGCAATGAACTCAGCGCACTGGCCGCCAAAGTGGCCGCCAACGAGATTCCGTTCAAGCAGGCCAATACCGAACTGGAGCGCCTTCGGGCGGTGATCGCGGCCGGACCCGCGGTGGGTGTGCCCGAAGAACTCAGCGCCCAGTTGACCGCCGTCGAGGAGGCGCTCAAGGCGGCCGCCGAGGCACACCGGGCGGCTCGGGCGGCCGCCGCGGCCGCGGCCCGTGCCACCAAGGACCGCATCGTCACCGAGGCCGAGGCGATCGCCGCGGGCAACCAGTGGCGGGTCGGTGGCGACCGGTTGACCGCGCTGCTGGAGGAGTGGAAATCCTGCGCCCGGCTGGACCGCAAGTCCGACGACGAACTGTGGAAGCGATTCTCCGCCGCCCGCTCGGCGTTCGCCAAGCGGCGCAAGGTGCACTACCACGAACTCGCCGGCGACCGGGACGCTGCGCGCACCGTGAAGGTCCAACTCGCCGAGCAGGCCGAGGCGCTGGCCGCCTCCACCGATTGGGCGGCCACTGCTTCGGCCTTCCGGGACCTGATGAGCCAGTGGAAGGGCGCGGGCCGGGCCGGCCGCGAGGCCGACGATGCGTTGTGGGCCCGCTTCCGGGCCGCGCAGGACGCGTTCTTCGCCGGACGCAACGCCGCGATGGGCGCCCGTGACTCCGAGCAGAGCACCAACCTGGCCGCCAAACAGGCGTTGTGCACCGAGGCCGAGGCGCTACTGCCGATCACCGACATCCGCTCCGCGCGCGCTGCCCTGCGCTCCATCCAGGAGCGCTGGGAGGCCATTGGGCATGTGCCGCGCGAGGCCCGGTCCGGGGTGGAGTCCCGATTGAGCACGGTGGAATCGGCCATCCGCGGCGCGGACGACGTCGCCCGCACGCGATCCAACCCGGCTGGGCACAGCCGCGCGGCGGAGACGGTCAACGCGCTGCGCGAGGCGATCGCCACGCTGGAGACGAAGGCCGCCAAGGCCACCGCGGCGGGCGATGAACGACGGGCCAAGGAGGCGGCCGAGGCAGCCGCGGCGCGCCGCGAGTGGTTGGTCGAGGCCGAGCGGACCCTGGCCGAGCTGTCCTGATCCAGAACCTGACTCTACGTCAGTTCCCTTGCCGGTTCAGGAATTCATCGTCCCGGTGGTACGGTAGACGTCGAACACACCTTCCACCGCGCGCACGTGCTTGAGCACGTGACCGAGGTGCTTGGGGTCGCCCATCTCGAAGGTGAAGCGGCTGATCGCCACCCGGTCGCGGGTGGTGGCCACGGTCGCGGACAGGATGTTCACGTGCTGGTCGGACAGCACTCGGGTGATGTCCGCGAGCAGCCGGGACCGGTCCAGCGCCTCCACCTGGATGGCCACCAGGAACACCGAGGAAGCGGTCGGCGCCCACTCCACCTCGACCATGCGTTCCCGCTGCCCGGCCAGCGCCGCGGAGTTCGTGCAGTCCTTGCGGTGCACCGAGACGCCGTTGCCGCGGGTGACGAACCCGACGATGGGGTCGCCCGGCACCGGCGTGCAGCAGCGGGCCAACTTCACCCAGACATCCGGGGCGCCGGTCACCGAGACGCCCGGGTCGCCGTGCGGCTGGAACCGACCCCGGGCCTTGCTCGGGGTGACCGTCTCGGCCATGTCCTCGGTGGTGGATTCGGTGCCGCCCAGGGACTGCACCAAGCGGGTGACCACCGACTGCGCGGAGACGTGGTGCTCACCGACCGCGGCGTAGAGCGCGGTGATGTCGGCCAGCCGCATCTCGTGCGCGATCGTGGTCAGCGATTCCGAGGTGAGCAACCGCTGCAGGGGCAGGCCCTGCTTGCGCATGGCGCGGGCCAGCTCGTCCTTGCCGCGCTCGACCGCCTCCTCGCGACGCTCCTTGGAGAACCAGCCCTTGATCTTGTTGCGAGCCCGTGGGCTGGCCGCGAAGTCCAACCAGTCCCGGCTGGGTCCGGTGCCCGGCCCGGTGCCCTTCGCGGTCAGGATCTCCACCACGTCACCGTTGGCCAACGGTGATTCCAGCGGCACCAGCCGTCCGTTCACCCGGGCGCCGATACAGCGGTGGCCGACCTCGGTGTGCACCGCGTAGGCCAGGTCCACCGGGGTGGACCGGGTGGGCAGCCCGATGGCGTCACCGGCCGGGGTGAACACGTAGACCTCGTTGCCGGACAGGTCGAAGCGCAGCGACTCGAGGAACTCGCTGGGGTCGGCGGTTTCCTTCTGCCAGTCCAGCAATTGGCGCAGCCACGCCATGTCCTCCCCGGCCGCCTTCTCCCCCGAACTGGCCGCCGGGCCGACGGCGGTCGTCTCGCCGTTCGCCTCCGCCTTGTACTTCCAGTGCGCGGCCACGCCGTACTCGGCACGCCGGTGCATGGACTGCGTGCGGATCTGCAGCTCGACCGGTTTGCCCTCCGGGCCGATCACCGTGGTGTGCAGTGATTGGTAGAGGTTGAACTTTGGCATCGCGATGTAGTCCTTGAACCGGCCGGGCACCGGGTTCCACCGCGCGTGCACCACGCCGAGCGTGGCGTAGCAGTCCCGCACCGAGTCGACCAGGATGCGCACCCCGACCAGGTCGAAGATGTCGCCGAACTCGCGGCCGCGCACGATCATCTTCTGGTAGATCGAGTAGTAGTGCTTGGGTCGCCCGGTCACCCGGCACTTGATCCGCGCCGGGCGCAGGTCCGCCTCGACCGCGTCGACCACCTTGGACAGGTACTCGTCACGACTGGGCGCTCGGTCGGCCACCAACCGCACGATCTCGTCGTACATCTTCGGGTAGAGGGTGGCGAAGGACAGATCCTCCAGCTCCCACTTCACGGTGTTCATACCGAGGCGGTGGGCGAGTGGCGCGTAGATCTCTAACGTCTCCCGCGCGGTGCGTTCCTGGTTGGCCGGCGGCATGTAGCGCAACGTGCGCATGTTGTGCAGCCGGTCGGCGAGCTTGATCACCAGCACCCGGATGTCCCGGGCCATGGCGATGACCATCTTGCGTACGGTCTCGGCCTGCGCGGCATCGCCGTAGGTGACCCTGTCCAGCTTGGTGACGCCGTCCACCAGCGCGGCGATCTCCGCGCCGAAGTCCGCCCGCACCGTCTCCAGCGTGTAGTCGGTGTCCTCGACCGTGTCGTGCAGCATCGCCGCACACAGCGTGGGCGGCTCCATACCGAGTTCGGCCAGGATCGTGGCGACAGCCAGCGGATGAGTGATGTACGGCTCGCCGCTGCGGCGCAACTGCCCCCGGTGGCACTCCTCGGCGGTCTCGTAGGCGCGCTCGATGATCTTCAGATCGGCCTTCGGGTGGGTCTGCCGCACGCTGCGGAACAGCGGCTCCAGCACCGGGTTGACCACCGAGGTGCGCTGACCGGCCAGCCGGGCCAGGCGGGCCCGCACCCGGCGGGTGGCCCCGACGCCCGACGGCGCAGGGGCCGACGGCGCAGGGGCCGACGGCGCAGGGCCCGACGACGCCGCGGTCACCGGCGCAGCCGGCTCCGGGTCGGTCGCAGGGACGGCCTGGTCGGTCACGCTTCCATGCTACGGGCCGGTTGGGATCCTGCTCAGACGCTCTGCAGGACGTGCACCGGAAGGGGCGCCAGCGCTGCCCGTCCGTTCAGCGCGGTGATCTCCAGCAGCACCGCCGCGGCCACCGGGTCCGCCCCGGACTCCCGCACCAGTTGCGCGGCCGCAGCCAGGGTGCCGCCGGTGGCCAGCACGTCGTCGACGATCAGCACCCGGTCGCCCGGCTGCAGCGCGTCGGTATGCATGTGCAGCACGGCTTCGGCGTACTCCAGCGCGTAGGCCACAGACCGCGTCAGGTGCGGCAGCTTGCCGGGCTTACGCACCGGCACGAAGCCCGCGGCCAGCGCCAGTGCCACCGGGGCACCGAGGATGAACCCGCGGGCCTCCACGGCCACCACCATGTCCACCCGTTCGCCGCGGCAGACCTCGACGAGTTCGTCGGTCATCGCGGCCAGCGCCGCCGCGTCGGCCAGCACCGGGGCGATGTCCTTGAACAGGATGCCCGGTGCCGGGAAATCCTGGACATCGCGGATCAGCTTGCGCCAGTCCACCCGGTCGCTGCTCATCGTGCGCTTACTTCGGCGGCGGCGGGCGCCGGGTGCTGCGCGGCGCGCTGCGTTTGGGTTGCACCCGTTCGCCGGGCGGGGCGGTGGGTCGCGCCGGCGCCCCGGCCCCGGCGGGCACTCCGTCGTCCTCGGCTGCCTGGGCCGGCCGCACGTCCTTGCCCGCGGCCTGACGTTGCGCTACCCGCTTGGCCAGCGCCTTCATCTCCGGTTCGCGCTCCTTCATCGCGACCACCAACGGGGTGGCGATGAAGATCGAGGAGTACGCACCGACAGCCATACCCACGAACAGCACCAGCGCCAGGTCCTTGAGCACACCCGCGCCGAGCAGGCCGGCACCCACGAACAGCAAACCGGCGACCGGCAGCAGCGCGATCAGCGAGGTGTTGATGGAACGCACCAAAGTCTGGTTGATGGCCAGGTTGGCCGCACCGGTGTAGGTGTAGCGGTTGCTGTTGGTGAGGTTGGTGGTGTTCTCCTTGAGCTTGTCGTAGACCACCACGGTGTCGTAGAGCGAGTAACCGAGGATGGTCAGCAGACCAATGACGGTGGCCGGGCTGACCGTGAAGCCGACCACTGCATAGATGCCGGTGGTGATCGCCACGTCGTGCACCAGCGCGACCAGCGCACCCACCGCGAGCTTCCACTCGAAGACGATGGCCAGGTAAATGGCCAGCAGCGCCAGGAAGATGATCAGGCTCTTCGCGGCCTTGTGGCTGATGTCGGAACCCCAGGACGGGCCGACCACCTGCTGGGTGATCTCCTCGACGGGGATGCCGATTTTCTTGCTCAACGCCTCGCGGATCGCGGTCGCCTGACCGGGCTGCAGCGCGCCGGTCTCCACCCGCACCCGGTCCGAGCCGAGCTTCTGCACCTTGGGTTCCTTGGCGCCGGCGCCCTCGACCGCGCCACGGACATCGGCCACCGAGATGCCCTGCGCCTTGGTGTCGAACACCGCGCCGCCCTTGAACTCAACACCCTCATCCAGGCCGCGAATGGCCAGCCCGCCGATCGAGATCACCACCAGGACCAGGCTGGCGATGAAGAACCGCTTGCGGTTGCCGACGACGTTGATCGAGGTTTCCCCGCTCTGCAGGCGGGCGCCGAGATCGGCCAGGCGGGACATCTCAGGCCTCCTTCACCGTCGTGGTACCCAACCCGGCCAGCGGTGATAGGCGCCGCAGGCCCAGGCTCTCCGGGCTGACGCCGGACCACTTCTTGCCCCGCGCGAAGTACGGCCGGCGCATGAGCAGGGTGACCACGGGCTTGGTGAACAGGAAGATCACCACGACGTCGATGATGGTCGCCATACCGAGGGTGAACGCGAAGCCCTTCACGTCGGCGACCGAGAAGAAGTACAGGACGGCAGCGGCCAGCAGCGAGACGAAGTTCGCGGTGCGGATGGTGCGCCAGGCCCGCTTCCAGCCGTACTCGACGGCGGCCCGCGGTGTTCGACCGTCCCGGATCTCATCCCGCAATCGTTCGAAGAACACCACGAAGGAGTCCGCGGTGATGCCGATGGCCACGATGGTGCCCGCGATACCCGCGATGGACAGGCGGTAGCCGATGCCCTTCCCGAGTAGCGAGATCGCCATGTAGGACATGAACGCGGCCAGCGTCAGCCCGAGCAGGGCCGGGACGCCGAGACCCCGGTAGAAGAACAAGCAGTAAATGACCACCAGGAGCAGGCCGATGCCGCCCGCAATCAGGCCGCCGTGCAACTGGTCGGACCCCAGCGTGGCCGAGACGGTGTCCACCTTCGATTGGGTGAACGCCAGCGGCAGCGCACCGTACTTCAGCACGTTGGCCAGGTCGGAGGCCTCGTCCTGGGTGAAGGTGCCGGTGATCTGCGCCTGACCGGTGGCGATCTCCTCATTCACGGTCGGCGCCGACTGCACCACCCCGTCCAGGGTGATGGCCAACTCGTTCTGCGGCGCCTGCAGAGCGGCCAGCCGCTTGGTGACCTTCTGGAACGCGCTGGTGCCACTGCCGTTGAAGTTGAGGTCGATCTGCCAGGCACCGACGCTGGCGCCGCTGGGCAGCGCGGCGTCGGCGCTGCTCACCTGAGTGCCCTGCACCTCACTCGGGCCCAGCAGGTATTTCTGGTACCCGTCGCGATCGCAGGCGACCACGTAAGCAGTGGCCGCAGCGCTGTCACCGATGGCGGTCGGATCGGCCCGGCTGCAGTCCTTTGCCGCGTAGGCCGCCTGCACATCGGCCGGGATCGCATCGGTGCTCTGGTCCGCCGGGGTGTTCGTGTCATCCGTCGAGGCGGCCGCGGACGGCTTCGCCGAGGCGGAGGTCTTGGCCGACGGCTTCGCCGAGGCGGACGGCTTCGCGGTCGGGTCGGCCGAGGCACTGGCCGAGGCACTGGCCGAGGGATCCGGGCTGGGCGAGTCGGCGGGCAACAATGCGTCGGACACCGCGCGGCCCTGACCGGGCACCCCGGGCACCCCGGGCAACTCACCCGCGCCGCCCCCGGCGGCCGCGGCCGGGCTCGCCGGGCCCGCCTGGATCACCGGGCGGAAGCGCAGCAGCGCGGTCTGACCGACCTGCTCGGCAACATTGCTGCTGGCGTCACCGGGTACCGCGACCACGATGTTGTCATTACCGAGCGTGGTGACCTGGGCCTCGGAAACACCGAACCCGTTGACCCGCTGGCGGATGATCTTCACCGCCTGTTTCATCGCGTCCGAGGTGACGGCGCCCGGTTTGCCGTCCGGCCCCGGCAACGCCTTGGCGGTGAGCGTGACGCTGGTGCCGCCGTCGAGGTCGATGGCCAGGCGCGGCTTCTTCGAGTCCGTCCCGATCATCGTCGCGATGCCGGCCACGATCAGCACCAGCAAGAAGATCAACGATTGGGTCGGTTGGCTCCCGCCCTGGGACGGCCGCCGCTTCGGGCCGCCCTTGCCTGCTGCCACTGTCCTGCCTCTCAACTCACTCAACGTTCACTCAACGTTTGGCACCGCCCACAGTGCCCGTGCCCCAGCCTGCCGGCTCGGACGCTCAGATGTTGTCCGGCGCCGGCGGCTCGCCGTCCTGCGCGTCGCCCCGGGTGTCCTCCGTCTTGGGCAGCAGGATTTTGCGCAGCGCGCCGAGCGCGAAGCGCACCACCACGCCCGGCGCCACCTCCAGGTGCATCTCGTCCTCAGTGACGGAATGCACCCGGCCGAACATCCCCGAAGTGGTGATTACCTCGACCCCCGGCTTCAGGTTCTCCTTGATGTCGACCGCGCGCTGCTTGCGGTTGCGCGCCGGCGCGAGGACGAGCAGGTAGAAGGCCCCGATGATCAGGACGAGCAGGATGACGTTCGGGTCCACAACTGGCGGAGTCTACGCCCGGCTCACGGCGCGGACCCCGCCCCGTCGACCGTGTCGAACAGCACCGGTTGGGGGTGTCCGGGCGTCCCGGCGGGCGGGCTGAGGCCGAGGTGGGTCCAGGCCGCCCGGGTGGCCACCCGGCCACGCGGCGTGCGGGCCAGCAGGCCGGCCCGGACCAGGAACGGTTCGGCGACCTCCTCGACGGTCTCGGTCTCCTCGCCCACCGCGACGGCCAGCGTGGACAGCCCGACCGGGCCACCGCCGAAGCGGCGCACCAGCGCGTCCAGCACGGCCCGGTCCAACCGGTCCAGACCCAATACGTCCACGTCGTAGAGGGCCAACCCGGCGGCCGCCACACTCGCCGAGATCCGTCCGTCAGCGCGTACCTGGGCGTAATCGCGCACCCGCCGCAGCAATCGGTTGGCGATGCGCGGGGTGCCCCGGGAACGCCCGGCGATCTCCGCGGCCCCGTCGGCGGCCAGATCGGCGTCGAGCAGCTGGGCAGACCGGCGCAGCACAAGGTGCAGCTCGTCGGCGGCGTAGAAGTCCATGTGGGCGGTGAACCCGAACCGGTCCCGCAGTGGACCGGGCAGCAGTCCGGCCCGGGTGGTCGCGCCGACCAGGGTGAACGGCGGGATCTCCAGCGGGATCGCGGTGGCGCCGGCGCCCTTGCCGACCACCACGTCGACCCGGAAGTCCTCCATGGCCATGTACAGCATTTCCTCGGCCGGGCGGGCCATCCGGTGGATCTCATCGAGGAACAGCACCTCGCCCTCGGCCAGCGAGGACAGCAGCGCGGCCAGGTCACCGGCGTGCTGGATGGCCGGGCCGCTGGTCACCCGCAGCGGCGCCCCCAGCTCCGCGGCGACGATCATGGCCAGCGTGGTCTTGCCCAGGCCGGGCGGACCGGAGAACAACACGTGGTCCGGCGGCCGGCCGCGCAACCGGGCGGCCTCCAGCACCAGGGAGAGCTGCTCGCGCACCCGTTGCTGACCGACGAACTCGGCCAGCCGTTTGGGCCGCAGCGCGGCCTCGATCTGCAGTTCGTCCGGCCGGGCATCGGCATCCACCAGGTCTTCCTCGGCGGGGATCACGTCACCCGCCCGAGGGTGCGCAGGGTCAGCCGGAGGAGGTCCGGCACGGACACGTCGCCGCCCGCCTCGGCGGTGGCCACGTCAAGCGCGGCGTCGGCGTCCCGGGCCGACCAGCCGAGGTTGAGCAGCGCGGCGTGCACCTGGCCGCGACGGTCGTCGGAGAGTGGATTGGCCTGCGCGGGCACGCCGGGCCCGCCCCGCGGCGGACCGAGTCGGTCCTTGAGCTCGAGCACCACCCGTTGCGCGCCCTTGCGCCCGATGCCCGGCACCTTCATCAAGGCGTTGAGGTCCTCGGCGGCCACCGCGCGACGCAGCGCGTCCGGGTCATGCACGGCGAGCATGGCCTGGGCGATGCGCGGGCCGATCCCGGTGGTGGTCAGCAACTGCTCGAAGACCACGCGTTCATCCTCGTCGGCGAAGCCGTAGAGGGTCAGTGAGTCCTCGCGCACTATCAACGCGCTGGCCAGCTGCGTGCGCTCGCCGCACCGCAGACCGGCCAACGTGTTCGGCGTGCACTGCACGCTCAGCCCGATGCCGCCCACCTCGATCACCGCGGCGTCCGGGCCCAGGGCGGCGACCCGCCCGGACACGAAGGAGATCATCGTTGCCTTCCTTTCGATGCGGCCACTGCCGCGGCCAGGCGGTTGACCGCGGGCCCGCGCCACAGATGGCAAATAGCCAACGCCAAGGCGTCCGCGGCGTCGGCCGGGCGGGGCGTCTCCTCCAGCCGGAGCAGGCGGGTGACCATCGCGCCCACCTGCGCCTTGTCCGCCCGGCCGCTGCCGGTGACGGCCGCCTTGACCTCGCTGGGCGTGTGCAGCGCGACCGGGATGCCGCGCCGGGCGGCGCACACCACGGCAATCGCGCCGGCCTGCGCGGTGCCCATCACCGTGCGCACGTTGTGTTGGCTGAACACCCGCTCCACGGCGACCGCGTCCGGGCGGTGCGCGTCGAGCATGCGTTCCACCTCGCGCTCGATGGCCAACAAGCGGTGGCTCAGGTCATCGGTGGGCGCGGTGCGCACCACGGTGACATCAATCAGCGAGGCGACTCGGCCGGGCGAGCCGTCGACCACGCCGATGCCGCACCGGGTCAACCCGGGGTCGACGCCCAGCACCCGCACCCGCGACTCCTTCAGGCGACAGTCACACGGTCGCCAGAGGCGAACGTCTGTTCGAGACACACGCTAACGGCGCCCGCCGACAAACGGCTGTCGGCGCGCCGCCGTCATCCGTGCCCATGTCAAGGCCAGAACGGTCTTGTCATGCGTCTGGACGCCTGACAAGACCCCTGTGCGCTTGACATGCGCAGGGGTCAGAGGGCTCGGCAGATGCGGTTGTGGTTGAACGCGGCCTGGAAGCCGGGCTCGTCGTCGAGCTTGGTGAGCTTCTGTAGCGCGGTGCCGACGTCGGAGTCGCTGCGGTCGAGCAGGGGGCCGACGGCAGCATCGAAGCCCGCGCGGTCGGCGATGGGCAGCGCGGCGACCTTGGCCCGCAGGGCGGAGTTGGCAGCCTGCGCGGTCTGCAGTGCCGCGAGCAGGTCGGTGGAGATCCGCGCCCCGTTGGGCAGGTCGGGCACACCGGCTTGCCGAGTGTCGCCGATCGCCCGGGTCAGCGCCGTGTTCAGGGCGTCGATGTAGCCGAGCATGGCCGCCCGCGCGTGACCCGCTGAGCCGGTGGCAGCGGCCGTCCGGGCCGTCTTGGCCTCTTGATAGGTCAGCCCGAAGTTGGCCAGGCCGGTGCACAACTGGGTGGCGTAGGTGTCCACCGCGGCCCGGGGTGCGTCGTTGGCGGTCAGATCCAGGGCGGGGTGCGCCGCCGAGGTGTCCCCGGCCAAGCGCGGCGTCGGTCCGCAGCCGCTCACCATCAGCATGGTCATCGGGCCGACCACGGCCACCAGTGTCCGTTTGCGCATGTGCCCTCCCCGACCGCGGTGCGCCACCAGCGGGTCGGGTTCGACGCTACCCCGTGACGCGTGTGGTTCCCGGGACGTCGACGGGGTGTCGGCGGGTCATGAGTCACGGTGGCTCCGGCGCGCGGCGCCGTCGATGCTCAGGCGTCGATGAGCGCCATGATTTCGTCCGAGACGTCGAAGTTGGCCCACACGTTCTGCACGTCGTCGAGGTCCTCGAGGGCGTCGATCAACTTGAACACCTTGCGCGCGGCGTCCTCGTCCACGGCCACGTTCACGGTCGGCACGAACGACGCGTCGGCGGACTCGTAGTCGATGCCCGCGTCCTGCAGCGCGGTACGCACCGCGACCATGTCACCCGGCTCGCTGATCACCTCGAAGGCCTCGCCCAGGTTGTTGACCTCCTCGGCACCGGCGTCGAGCACCGCGGTGAGCACGTCGTCCTCGTCCAACCCGGTGGCCGGCACGATCACCACGCCCTTGCGGTTGAACATGTAGGACACCGAGCCGGGGTCGGCCATCGTGCCGTGATTGCGGGTGACCGCCACGCGCACGTCGGAGGCCGCGCGGTTGCGATTGTCGGTGAGGCACTCGATGAGCACCGCTACCCCGTTGGGCCCGTAGCCCTCGTACATGATCGTCTGATATTCCGCGCCGCCCGCCTCGGCGCCGGAACCGCGCTTGACGGCCCGGTCGATGTTGTCGTTCGGCACCGAGGACTTCTTGGCCTTTTGAATGGCGTCGTAGAGCGTCGGATTGCCCGCCGGGTCCCCGCCGCCGACCCGGGCCGCCACCTCGATGTTCTTGATCAGCTTCGCGAACATCTTGCCGCGCCGGGCGTCGACCACGGCCTTCTTGTGCTTGGTAGTAGCCCATTTTGAATGGCCGGACATGCGCAGCGCTCCTGCAGTCTTCAGTCGGTCCGCACCAGGTCCACGAAGTACCGGTGAACGCGGTCGTCCCCGGTGAGTTCGGGGTGGAAGGAGGTCGCCAGCAACGAGCCCTGGCGCACGGCGACGATCCTACCGAGCGTCTCGGCCGCACTGCTCTGCTGCACCCGGGCGAGCACGGTGACATCCCGTCCGGTGGATTCCACCCAGGGTGCCCGGATGAACACCGCGTGGAACGGGCGTTCGGGTTCGGCGAATCTGTGGGTCAGCTCGGTCTCGAAGGAGTCGACCTGGCGACCGAAGGCGTTTCGGCGGACCACCACGTCCAAGCCGCCGATGGTCTGCTGGCCGTCGGCGCCGTCCTCGATGCGGTCGGCGAGCAGGATCATCCCCGCGCACGAGCCGTAGACCGGCAACCCGGCCTTGACCGCGGTGCGCAGCGGTTCCAGCAAATCGAACGCGGCCGCGAGTTTGGCGATGGTGGTCGACTCCCCGCCGGGCAGCACCAAGCCGTCGACCTGCGCCAGTTCCCGCTCGCGGCGTACGCCGACGGCGCGGGCACCGAGCGATTCCAGCCTGCGCAGGTGTTCGCGGACGTCGCCCTGCAGGGCGAGCACGCCGATCCGCGGGGTACCCGTCACCAGCCCCGCTCGGCCAGCCGGTGCGGCACCGGGATGTCGGCCACGTTGATGCCCACCATCGCCTCACCCAGACCACGGGACACCTTGGCGATGACGTCGGGGTCGTCGTAGAACGTGGTGGCCTTGACGATGGCCTCGGCCCGCTGCGCGGGGTTGCCGGACTTGAAGATGCCCGAGCCGACGAACACCCCGTCGGCGCCCAGCTGCATCATCATCGCCGCGTCGGCGGGGGTAGCGATGCCGCCCGCAGTGAACAGCACCACCGGCAGCTTGCCGTTCGCCGCGACCTCGACGACCAGCTCGTAGGGAGCCTGCAAGTCCTTGGCGGCCACATACAGCTCGTCCTCGCTCAGCGAGGTGAGCCGCCGGATCTCGCCGTTGATCTGGCGCATGTGCGTGGTCGCGTTGGACACGTCACCGGTGCCCGCCT
>DASXPS010000109.1 GCA_036493475.1 Sporichthyaceae bacterium
ACGCTCGGGGCGGTGGGGGCGCGGTTGGTGCTCGCCGCCCGGCGGGCGGAGAAGTTGCACGAGGTTGCCGAGGCGTTGCGTAAGGACGGCGTCGAGGTGCTCGAGGTGGTGGCCGACATCGGTGTGCCCGAGGACTGCCAACGGATTGTGGCTGAGGCGATGGCCGCGTTCGGTGCGGTCGACGTGTTGGTCAACAACGCCGGGCTGGGGCCGGCCACCCCCGCGTCGCGGGAGACCCCTGAGGGGTTCCGCGCGGTCATCGACGTCAACCTCAACGGCGCGTTCTGGATGGCGCAGGCGGCCGGCGCGGTGATGGCGCCCGGCTCCTCGATCGTCAACGTGGCCAGCGTGTTGGGGTTGGCCGCGCCGCGCTATCCGCAGGCCGCCTACGCCGCGAGCAAGGCCGGATTGATCGGCCTGACCCGCGACCTGGCCCAGGAGTGGTCCGGCCGTAAGGGCATCCGGGTCAACGCGCTGTGTCCCGGCTACTTCGTCACCGAGCTCAACGAGCACGTCCGCGACGTGCAGGGCGAGATGGTCGCCACCCATACGATTCTGGGTCGCTTCGGCGAGCAGGAGGAGTTGGACAGCGCGCTGTTGTTCCTCGCCTCACCCGCGTCATCATTCGTCACCGGGACCACGCTGGCCGTGGACGGCGGCTACACCGCGCTGTGAGAAGGAGTTGGGCATGACCCTCGCGACCCGCTTCACCGACCTGTTCGGTGTGCGTCACCCCATCGTGTGCGGCGGCATGACCCGGGTCGGCACGCCCGTGTTGATCGCCGCGGTCGCGGAGGCGGGTGCGCTGGGGTTCATGCCCGCGCACAACTCGCCGTCGCCCGAGGCGCTGGTCAAGGACATCGCGCGGGTACGAGACCTGACGGACCAACCGTTCGGCGTCAACTTCACCATCCTCCCGTCGCGCAACCCACCGCCGTGGGAGGAGTACATGCGCGCCACCGTGGACAGCGGCGTCACCGCGGTGGAGACCGCCGGGCAGAACCCGGAGCCGTACCTGCCGCTGATCCAGGGCGGCGGGGTGAAGGTGCTGCACAAGTGCACCTCGGTGCGCCACTCGTTGAAGGCCGAGCGCATCGGCGTGGACGCGGTGAGCATCGACGGGTTCGAGGCGGCCGGCCACCCCGGTGAGGACGACACCCCCGGCCTGGTGGTCATCCCCGTGCTGGCCGACAAGATCTCCATCCCGTTCATCGCCTCGGGCGGGTTCGCCGACGGGCGTGGGCTGGCAGCGGCACTCGCGCTGGGCGCACAGGGCATCTCCATGGGCACCCGGTTCATGTGCACGGTCGAGGCTCCCATCCACCAGAACGTGAAGGACCAGATCGTCGCCAACGACGAGCGCAGCACAAATCTGATTTTCCGTCAGCTCCGCAACACCGGTAGGTACGCCAAGAACGGCATTACCGACGAGATCGTGCGCATCCTGGCCGAGGGCGGGACGTTCCAGGACGTCGCGCACCTGGCCGCCGGGGAGCGTGGCGCGATCGTGTTGGAGACCGGCGACCTGGAGGCGGGCGTTTGGTGCGCCGGCCAAACCCAGGGCCTGATCTTCGACGTGCCGACGGTGGCCGCGCTGGTGGCGCGGATCGTCGCGGAGGCCAAGACGGTGATCGATCGGCTGGCCGGGCTCCGCAGGTAACGCAGGCTCACTCCCCTGCCGGTCTTGTCCCCGGCCCATCGCCGTCCTAGCGCGACCGGCGGGCATTGCCCGCGGCCACGCCGACGGACTCCAGCGCGCCGCGCAGCATCGCGCGGACCACCTCGGCGAACAACTCCTCCGAGGTCGGCCAGGGGTTGGCGTCCACCGCCGCGGCGAGCGCGGGGTCGGTCGCCCGGTGCACCGACGAGAACGGCGTTGTGCGCTTGCCCGGTGCCTTCATCGCGGTGATCAGCGCCGAGCCGACGGTGAGCGTCTCCAGGCCGTCCAGGATCAACGCGTGCACCTCGACCGGCACGTTCGCCTCGGCCAGCAGGGTCGCAGCGTTGTCGTAGAGGGCCGAGAGCTGATCGCGGGGCAGGAACTCCAGCAGGATCGGCGCCACGTTGGGGTGCTTGAGGATCGTTCGACGGAAGTTGATGGCCTGCTCGATGAACCAATCCATCCACCGCTCGGGGTTGCGCTCGCGGGGGAACGGTGTCTCCCGGACCACCACTCTGGCGACCTCGGCCATGATGTCGGCGCGGTCGGTGAAGTGGTGATACAGCGACGGCGCGCGTACCCCGAACTCGCGGGCCAGCCGCAGCGTGCTGCACGCCGCGAGCCCTTCGTTATCGATGATCCGCAGCGCCGCGGCGACCACGGACTTGCGCGACAGCAGCGCCTGCGAGGGGCGTGGCATGGCAGTGAGTATGCCCTATCCGTATAGGTTTTCTGGTCCCCATGACCGGTATCTTCCCAGGTGGGAGGCGTTGGCGGGGCGGTTAGTGCGCCGTCTGATGCAGCATCAGGCAGGCACGGCGGGCCGGGCGAAGGCGCGCCCGGCGGAGTCCTGCAACTTCGCGGCCAGGAACCGCGCCTGCACCTTCTCCGACGCCGTGCGCGGCAGGTCGTCCACGACCTGGATGAAGTCCGGCACGTGGGAAAACTCCAGCCGCAGGGCGCAGCGCGCGAACAAACCGGTCACGTCGAAGCTTGCCCGATCCCGCGGCACCACCGCGGCCACGATGTCGGTCTCGCCCGGTGCGCCGCTGCGCGCGGGCACGCCGTAGATGTGCACGTCGAGCACCTCGGGGTCCTCGGCCAGCACCTTGCGGATGAAGCCCTCGGAGATGAACTCCCCGGACTTGCGCAACCCGCCGTCCTCCCGGCGATGCGCGAAGTACAACCACCCCTCGGCGTCACGGATCACCATGTCGCCGGTGTGCAGCCACCCGTTGCGCACCTTGGCGGCGGAGGCCTCGGGGTTCTTGAAATAACTGAGCCGGGCCTCGCCACGGGCGGGCCGCAGGACCAGCTCGCCGATCTGACCGGCCGGCACCGGACCGGACTGCTCGTCGATGACATCCATCTCGACCAGGCCGGCCGGCGGCTTGCCGAACGAGCCGACCGGACCCACCCCGACGGGGTTGCAGGCGAAGCCGCCCTCCATGGTCCCGTACCACTCCAACACCCGCACGCCGAAGCGCTCCTCGAAAGCCCGCCAGATCTCCCGCGGCATGCCGGCGGAGACGACCAGTCGCACCCGGTGCGACCGGTCCCGCTCGGAACTCGGCTCGCTGTAGATCGCGGTGGCGATGCCACCGAGGTTCGACCAGGTGGTCACCCCGTGCTCGATACACACGTCCCACAGCCGGGACTTGGTGAACCAACGGGACAGCACGGTGTGGTCGATCGACCCCCACACGGCGGGCATCATCGTGGCCAGCAACGCGTTGCCGTGGGTGATGGATAGCCCGGTGTAGGCCACGTCGTCGGGTCGGTAGCCGAAGTACGCGGGCAGCAGTCGATAGAAAAGCAACCGGTCGTAGCTGAACTCGATGGCCTTGGGATCGCCGGTGGTGCCGGAGGTGTAGGCGAGCAACCACGGACTGGCCGGGTCCGTCACGTGCTCGCCCAGATAGGGCAGTTCGGGCCCGTCCAGCACCTCGTTGAGCAGCATGCCGGAGGTCGGCACATCCAGCCCCCGCGCGCGACCCTCGGGGGTGGACACCACGAACGTGCGCACTCCGCTGGCCGCGATGACCGCCGCGACCTGCTCGTCGGCCAGCACGTAGTCGGCGGTGATCAACCCATCGCACTCGGCGAAGTCGAGGAAGTAGGCGAGTCTGTCGCCGCGGGCGCGCGGATCGATGGGCACGGTGGGCAGGCCCAGTTGCGCGTTGGCGATCAGCGCATAGACGAACTCCGGGTTGTTCCGCATCATCACCGCGACCCGGTCGCCGCGGCGCAGACCGGCACCGGCCAGTGCGGAGGCCACCTGGTTGCCGCGCACGGTGAGCTGCGCGGAGCTCACCCGCTCGGCGGGCAGCGAGCCGTTCTCGAAGACCAGCACCAGCCGATCCGGATCCCGATCCGCTTCGGACCGGACGATCCGGCTCAGGACGCACCCGCTCAAAGTGCTGTCCACCAGGTCTCCTCTCGCCAGGGCCGATCAGGCCACGGCGGCAAGACGTTCTTCGGCACGGAGCGCCAGGCGCTCGATGTAGATCTCGGCGGCCCGCTCGATGGCGCGGTCGAATCGCATGGCGTTGGCCACCTGCGTCCCGGCCAGGCCCGGCAGCAGATAACGCCAGGTGAAGTCCAGTTCGGTGCGCGGGCCGAAGCCCCGGAAGGAGTACCGGTGCCAGGACGTGGCGGCCTGACGGTTCGGCCACGTCCACACCTGCGAGGTCTCGAACCACAGGCCGCCGGGCTGTCGGCCGTGGGCCTTCAGGTACTCATCGACCGTCACCGTCGCGAGCGCCGCACCCGGCGCGGAGATGTTGACCTCGAAGTACAACCCGGTGCCGTCGCCACGGACGTTGCGCGCGCCGGGAAAGCAGCTGCGGGCCTCACCCGAGCGGCACCAGGTGACCAACTCGCGCAACGGCACGTCGACGGTCACCCCGAGGGCGACGGTCTGCAACATCTCAGTGCGCCCCGGCCGGCAACGAATCCGCCTCCGGCGCGGTCGGTGTCGGTGCCACCCCTGCCGGCACGTCGGCCTCGCCGGGCAGGATGGCCAGTTCCAGAAGCTGCGTCAGATAGGCGACGTGCTCGGCCAATTCATGGTTGGTGTCATCGAGTTCGGCCAACCGGCGCACGATCGTGCGTTCGTCGGCGGAGCGCAGCAACGCCACGCCCACCACTGCCAACAGCACCGCGCCGACGCCGCTCCACAACACATCGGGCAACTGGATGGCGACGTACACCTCGTCGCGGATGCTCGTGTAGCCGACAATCAGGAAGACCACGGCGGCGATCAGGCTGCCCGCTCCGAGGATCGCCCGGCCGTTCTCCTTGAGTCGATCCATTCCTCCGACCTTCCTATGCTCGGTCACGGCGGTGGCGCTCAGTTTCCACTTGCCGCGGCGATGGTCTGACGCCGCCCCAGATATGCCTCGTGCAACAGTGCGGTGTCCGCGCGCAGCCGCTCCGCGGGCCCGGCGTACACCACCTGGCCCTTGCGCAGCAGATAGGCCGAGGACGCGATGGACAGGGCCGCGGTGGCCGCTTGTTCGACGAGCAGGAACGCGGTTCCACGTTCGGCGTTGATCGCCTGGATGGTGTCCACCAGGGTGTCCACCATCTTGGGCGCCAGACCCAGAGACAGCTCGTCGATGAGCATCACGTCGGGTTCGGCCAGCAGCGCCCGGCCGATCACCAGCATCTGCTGCTCACCGCCGGACAGGCTGGAGGCCACCTGACGGCGGCGTTCGGCCAGCCGTGGGAACACCTCGTACACCGGACCGAAGCGTTTCGGGGCGTCCCTCCAGGTCCCGCCGCGGGCGTAGGCGCCCATGAACAGGTTCTCCTCGACGGTCATCGTCGGGAAGATGCGTCGGCCCTGCGGCACCAGGGCCACCCCGCGGCGGACCACCTGCTCCGGGTCGGCGGGCAGCGGTGCGCCGCCGAGCAACACCTCACCGCCACGGGGCACCAGCCCCGCGATGCTGTTCAACGTGGTCGTCTTGCCCGCGCCGTTGGGTCCGATCAGCGCGACGATCTCGTTGTCCGCGACGGTCAGGTCCATTCCGTCGAGCACCTTGATCGCGCCGTAGGAAACCCGCAGGCCCTTCACCTCGAGGGTCATGCGCTCCTCCCCAGGTAGGCCTCGATCACGGCCTCGTCGGACTGGACCTGGGCGGGGGTGCCGGCGGCGAGCACGATGCCGAAATTCAGCACGGTGATGACGTCGCACACGCCCATCACCACGGCCATGTCGTGCTCGATGAGCAGCACGGCCAGGCCCAGGTCGGCCAGTCGACGCAGCAGCGCGACGAGGTCGTCGGCCTGCTCCACGTCCAGCCCGGAGGCGGGTTCGTCGAGCATGAGCAGCCGGGGCGCCGCGCACAGCGCGCGGGCGAACTCGATCACCCGCAGATCCCCGAAGGCGAGCCCGGAGGCAGGGGTGGCCAGGTTGCCGCGGTAGCCGACCAACCGGGCGATGCGTTCGGCGCGTTCGGCGCGATTGAGCCGGGCCAACTCGGGATCGAAGGTGTAGCTGCGTCCGGCACTTTCCGCGACCGCGCAGCCCAACGCGAGGTTGTCCAACACCGACAGGCTGGAGAACAGCCGCGGTGCCTGGAACGTGCGGCCCAGTCCGCGCCGCCCGCGGGAGACCACCGAGCCGCGCAGCGGCTGACCCTCGAACAGGATCTCGCCGCGGTCGGGCGGGTACAGCCCGGACACGCAGTTGAAGAACGTGGTCTTGCCCGCGCCGTTGGGCCCGATCACCCCGGTCACCTCACCGGCCCGGGCGACCAGCGCGACGTCGTCGAGTGCCTGCAGGCCGCCGAACCGGATCGACAGCCCGGAGACGGAGAGGACCTCCGGCCGGTCGGTGCTGCGCTCGGGCCCCACCCCCGCGGCGAGTTGCGCGCCCAACCGGGCCCGCAGCGGCGCGAAGCGAGCGAGCTTGGCCGGGTCCGGCGTCAGCGGACCTGCCCCCGCGGCGCGGGCCCTGCGGTAGTTGGTGACGGACGGGCTCATCGCGGAATCCCCTCGATCCGGCTCCAGATCCGTCGACCGAGCGCGGCGATCCCGCCGGGTACCCACAGGATGATGACCAGGGCTACCGCCGCTGCGAAGAACAGGTCGTAGCCCACCAACTTGCCGTGGGAGAGCGTCTCCAGGTAGCGAGGCGTGGAGCCGAACACCACGCCGGCGGTGATGGCCCCACCGACCGACCCGAGCCCACCGACCACGGCGTAGGCGAAGTACGCGATGGCCAGCCCCGGGTTGAAGTAGTTCGCGGGTACCACCTGCTGCAGGATCCCGTAGTACGTCCCGGCCAGCGTGGCGATCGCGCCGGACAGGCACACGGTGAACAACTTGTACCGGGCGGGTGAGTGGCCCAGCACCGCGAAGGCCATTTCGGAATCGCGCAGCGCGGTCAGCCGGGTGCCGATCGAGGAGCGCAGGATCAGGTAACAGATCACCGCGAGCACCGCCAGCGTGCCGACCTCCAAGTAGTACACGTGCTTGTCGGAGTTCAGGTACGAGGGCCGCTCCAGCGGCTTCTCGAAACCACCCTGGGTGCCCAGGTAGGACTGAAAGAACGACTTCTGGGCCAGCGTGGCGAAGGCCAGCGTGGCGATCGCGAAGTACACCCCGCGCAGCCGCAGCGCGAACACGCCCAACACCAGGGACACCGGGATCGAGCACAGCACGGCGATCGGCACGATCGCGGCGAAGGCCACGCCGTGATCCTGCATGTAGTTGAGGATGACCACGCCCATGCCCATCTGGGCCAACGAGGCCATGCTGATCTCGCCGATCCAGCCGAGCACCGACACCGAGAGAACGGCCATCGCGACGATGACCCCGATGGCCAACGCGTAGGTCGGACCGGCCCACGACATCAGGCTCGGCATGGTGAAGATGCCGACGATCAGCAGTGCGAAGCCGACCGTGCGGACCAGCAACGCGCGCGGACGCAGCCGGCCGGGCAACGGCAGCAGCGCGTCCGGACCCGCCGGTGCGGTCGACGGCACATCGGCCCGGACCTCGGTGGCAGTCGCGCTCATGCCCGGGCCACCGCGCCGTCACCGAACAGGTTGTTGCGGCCGTGGGCGAAGCGCCACAGCAGCACGACCACCAGCAGGATGAACGGCCAGGCGTCGGACAGGCCGGTGACGTCGGGCGCATAGGTCTGGGAGTAGGCCTCCAGGCCGCCCAACAACATCGCCCCCACGACGGTCAGCGGCAGCGATACCAGGCCACCGATGAAGCTGACCGTCAACGCCTTCAACGTCAGGCCGGTCAGCGAGGTGTTGTCCAGGAACAGAATCGGCGCCAGCAACATGGTGGTCAGCCCGGACAGGCCGAAGGCCATGGCCCACACGGTGGCCGACACCCGGTTCGGGGGCACACCCATGATGCGGGCCGCCGTCGCGTCGTCGGAGACCGCGCGCATCGCCATGCCCAGTCGGGTGCGGCGCAGCAGGAACCACAGCCCGGCGAAGATCAGGACGCCGACGATCAGTAACACGATCTGGTCCCAGCTGATCGAGTAGTTCGCCACCGGGATGTGCACGCCGTGGCCGAGCAGGGGCGAGGGGAACAGCTGCCCCCAGGTGTTGCCCCACCAGGGCACCAGGAACACCGCGCTCTGGGTGAGCAGGAACAGCGCGAGGGTGGACACCGTCTGCAGGTCGGGGCGACCGGCCAACTTGCGGATCACCAAGCGTTCGAAAGCCAGCCCGAGCACGATGGCCACCACGATCCCCAGCGCGACGCCGAGGTAGTAGGGCCAGTGCCGCAGCGTAATCACGTCCCAGGCGATGAAGCCGCACAGCACCCCGACGCCACCGTGGGCGATGTTGAGCACGCCGGTGGTCCGGTAGACCAACACCATGCCCAGCGCGATCAGGGAGTAGTAGGCCCCGTTGTCCACGCCAATGATCAAGGTCTGCAGCAGCCTGCCCATGGCGTGTGACGCTAGGGACCGGCGTTAGCCGTCGTCTTGCGTAGGAGATACGGATTCGACTACGCACCGACGCTGCCCGCCCTCGCGTTACGTAGCCGGATCCGTATCGACTACGGAAGCCGGCGACACCCTGCGCTGTCGAGGATCGACGTGCGTGCGTGCGTGCCGTGCCGCGTCCCGGATCTAGGAGTCGTCGTGTCCCGCTCCGTTCCCCTGATCGCCACCGCGTCTGCCTCCCTGCTCTTCCTCGCCGCCTGTGGCGGCGGTTCCGCGCAGCGGGCGGCGGTCGAGCAGGCCAACCAGCCCAACGCGGCCGGTGGCGCCGGCGCCGCCCAACCGGCCGGCAGCGATGCCGCCCCCGGCAGCGCCCCCGCGGCGGCGGACAACACGGCGGGCGCGGACCAGACCGCGGCCGCCCCCGGCGCCGCTGCGGCCGCGCCGGGCGCCCCCGCGGCCACCACCGGCAAGGCGGCGACGACCGGCAAGGCCACCGCAGCCAAGCCAGGCGCCGGCACCGGCAAGGCCGGCAAGACCGAGGCCGCCAAACCGGGCGCACCGGCCGCGCCGGCGGCGGGCAAGCTGACCGCCACCGACACCGGCGTCACCGCGAGCACCATCAAGCTCGGTCACATCGGCATCTACTCCGGGCCGGTGGGATCGTTCGGGCAGAACCTCTCCTGGGCCTGCCGCGCCGGTCTGCAGGCGCTCAACGACGCGGGCGGCATCAACGGGCGCAAGCTCGACGTGCAGGTCCGCGACGACGGCTGGGACGCCACCAAGGGCAGCAACGCGGTGCGCGACCTGGTGGAGCGCGCCAAGGTCTATGCGTTGGCCTGTAGCCAGTCGGTGCCCACCAACGACGCGGTCACCCCGTACCTGGACCAGCAGAAGGTGCCCAATGTGGGCAGCGACGGTTGGGGCGAGGCGCAGTACGCCGGCGCCTGGAGTTTCCCGGTGGGCGCGTCCGGCGAGCTCGAGGGGGTGCACCTGGCGGAGTACCAGTACAAGGTGCAGGGCGTGCGCACGGTCGGCATCATCCACTTCAACAACACCACCGGCACCGCCTACCGAGACGCCTACAAGCGGGCCTTCGAGGCGCTCGGCGGCAAGGTCCTGGTGACCCAGGCGGCCAACTTCGACGACCCGGGCACCACCACGTTCATCGCGCAGTGCCGCACCAAGAACGTGGACGCGATCACCGCGATGGTTGACCCCGGCATCTTCGCCCGCATGGTCCGCGAGGCGGCGGCGCAGGCCTACAAGCCGAAGTACGGCTACTCCGGTGGGGCCGCGCTGTACTTCCAGGTCACCCCGACATTCACCGGGCCGACCGCCGAGGGCACCATCGCCTCCATCGACTGGATCCCGGACGACCCGACCGGACCGGCCGCGAAGGACCCCGGCTTCAGCGCCTACAAAAACACGGTCGAGAAGTACTACCCGCACATCGACCACTCCAACTGGACCAAGGCCGCCTACGTGGGCTCGGTACTGTTGGGCGACACGCTGAAGAAGCTCGGGCTGAACGTCACCCGCGAGGGCCTCAAGGACGAGCTGGACAAGGTCTCCAACTTCGACAGCGGCCTGGGACCGAAGCTGTCCTGGAGCCCCGGCCACCACCGCTCCAACTCCACCAGCTATCTGGTGCAGTTGCAGAAGTCCGGCAACAAGCTCGTGTGGAAGTACCTGTACGGACCCATGACCGACGTCCCGCCCTGGCTCGGCAAGGAAGACTGATACCGCGTCACTTCGGGTGGATCGGAGCTGAGCCCTGTGCGTTTTTTCTCGATGCTGGCGCTGCCCGCGGTGGCCACCGCGTTGATCACCATGCAGGCCGCGCCTGCGGCGGCGGACGATCCCGACCCGTTCCCCGGCTTCACCGCGGTGGAGTCCTACGCCCAGGGCCAGGTGTTCACCGGGTACCTGTTCGCGGTCGGTGACGAGGAGAGTCGGCTGGTGGGGGCGAACGCGACGCTCAACGGCCCGCCCGCGGGTTCCGGGGCGATCGCGGCGTTCTTCCAGCGTGGTGCAGGTGGCACCTACGTCTATGACTTCCTCGGCGGCGGCCAGCCCGGCAAAGCGGGCGCGCTACCCGACCCGCCGCCGGGGGAGGCCGATGGTTACTTCCCCGCCTCCCCGAGCTCGGGCACCTTCGCCGGTCCCATCAGCACGGCGTCCGGCCAGGCCGCGGACGGGCGGTTCCACGCCGAGGCCACGCCCACCCCCAGTGCCATCGCCGACGCGGCGGCCACCGACGTCAACGCCGCGGGCCAGTTCGTGATGGAGTGGGCGCACGTCAACTCGCACACAGAACCCGTCAAGGGTGGGGTGCTGGCCACCTCCACCTCGGTGCTGCACGGCCTCACCATCGGGCCGTTGCGCATCGACAACTTGACCTCGACGGCCACCGGGCTGATCACGCCGAAGGGCAAGCCGCAGGGCACGGTGAGCACCATCGTCACCGGTGCCACGGTGAGCGGGACCCCGGTGCAGATCACCGACCACGGCCTCGTGGTCTCCGGCACCCCGGGTCCGGGCCCGCAGCAGCAGGTGAACGACGCGATGGCGCAGGCCGGTTATTCCGGCGTCGCGATCCTGCCCGCCAAGATCAATACCGACGATGACGGCACCTTCCACGCGGTCACCAACGGGCTGCAGATGATCTACCGCAACGACGATTTGGGGGCCAACAACCCACAGGGCTTCGCCGGTGGCGGCATGGCGTTCGGTGGTGCCGCGATACGCATGCTGGGCCACGCCTCGGACTTCGGGGGCATCGGTGTGCCACCGGCCGCGCACGCGGCACCCACCCGCACGCTGTCGAATTTGCAGAACGCTGCATGGACGTCGCCCCTGGGTGGGGTGCAGACTGAGCCGGCCCTGCTACGCGCGAATAACGAAATGACACCGAAGGTCGCCGACGACCTCCGCCACGGTTACCTGGCCTTCGGTGCTGCGTTGATCAGTGTGATGCTCCTGTCCCTGTGCAGGCTGCGGTCCGTCCGCCGCCGCTTGATCTCCTGGCGTTTG
>DASXPS010000110.1 GCA_036493475.1 Sporichthyaceae bacterium
GCCTCCGGCACCGTGGTCAGCACGCTGAACCCCAACGACCGCCACAGCCCCACCGCCGCGGTATTGCTCTCCACCACCGCGTTGAACTGCATCGCCCGATAGCCATCCTCAACGGCCGCTGCCAGCACGAACTCCCCCAACGCCCGCCCCACGCCACGCCCCGCGGCCGCCGGATCCACGATGAAGCTCGCATTGGCCACGTGCGCCCCGCCCCCGTCCAGATTCGGCACCAACTTCGCCGACCCCAGCACCCGATCGCCATCCACGGCCACGAACGTCCGCCCCGGCGGTCGCCGCAGCCACCAACCCCGCGCCTGCTCCTCGGGCAGGTCGCGGTCAACCGTGTACGTCTCCCCCGCCGCCAGGATCCCGCGCAAAAACGCCCAAACACCCGGCCAGTCCGCCCCCGTCGCTTCCCGGATCTGCACGCCTCAGCCCGGCACCCGAGCCAACGCGAACCGCGCCGTGGCCCGATGCACCAAGCCACCCTCATCGGCCTGACGCTGCGTCAGCATCGCGAAGACCTCCTCCTTCGCCGCCGGCAACCGATCCGGACCCACCGCGTCGATCAGAATCCGACCGCCGTGCGAACCCACCCAGGCCCAGTACTGGTCGACGCCGGAGAACCGGATCTCCTGCGCCGTTTCGGCCACCTCCACCTCTATGAACCCGGCCTCGGTGAGCATTGCCGCAATGGTCTCCGGGTGGTCGAACGGTTTGTCCGTGGCCTCCTCCCACGGCGGACCCTCGCGGTGTCGGTAGAGGATGCCCATCGCCTCGGCGAATTTCGGGTCCGAGGGCCCGAAGGAGCTCATCGCGAACCGGCCGCCCGGCCGCAACACCCGGGCCACCGCCCGCATCGCGTCCCGCGGAGCCGGCACAAAAAACATCACCATCCCCGCCATCACCACGTCAAAGCTGCCCGCCGGGAAGTCCGGCGCCGCCGCATCGCCCACCATCACGCTCACCTGGCTCAGGCCGGCCGCCGCGGCCTGCGCGGCGCACGCCTGGACCATGCGCGGTGACAGGTCGGTGCCCACCACCCGCCCGCCCGGCCCGACCGCTGCGGCGACCGGGAACAGCACGTGCCCCCGGCCACAACCCAGGTCCAGTACGGCCGCCCCCGGCTGCAGCGCCGCCCGCCGCGCGAGTTCGGCACCCAGCGGGGCGAAATAGTCCACCCCGACCTGCTCATAGGTGGCCGCGGAGTTGTCGAAGGCGGCCGCGATCGCGGCCTTCTGCGCCGCCGCCTGCTCGGCCTCCGCCTGCGTCACTGCCGCCTCCCCCACCGAGGTGTCCTCGCGACCATAACTCTGCGGCGATGTCAACGCTGACGAAGGGACAAACCCGACGTATCGTCATGTACAAGGACATTCCCCCGACGACGTCGCCACGGAGGTGCGCGAGTGCCGGATCGCGCCACCGCGACGCTCGGCGAGTTCGCCGACCGCACCGCTTTCGTCACCGGCGCCGCCTCCGGCATCGGTGCCGCGCTTGCCGTTGCGCTGGGCGAGGCGGGGGCCGCGGTGGCCCTGGCCGACCTCGACCCCGGCGGCCTGGACGCCACCGCCGGCCGCATCCGCGCCGCCGGTGGCCGCGCGCTGCCGTTGATCCTGGACGTCACCGAACCCAGCCGGGTCGACGACGCGATGGACGCCACGCTGGCCGAGTTCGGTGCGCTGCACCTGGCCGTGAACAGCGCCGGAATCGGCGGTCCGCCGGTGCTGATCGGCGACTACGAGATCAAGGACTGGCAGCGCATCCTGGACGTCAACCTGACCGGGGTTTTCCACTGCCTGCGGCGGGAGATCCCGGCGATGGTCGCGGCCGGCGGTGGGTCGATCGTCAACATCTCCTCCCTGGCGGGCACCCGCGGCTGCCCGATGATGAGCGCCTACGTGGCGGCCAAACACGGCGTCGCGGGGCTGACCAAGACCGCGGCGCTGGAGTACGCGGCCGCGGGCATACGGGTCAATGCGGTGGCCCCCGGCCCGGTGGACACCCCGCTGCTGGCCGACATGGACCCGTCCACCCGGCTGGCGTGGGAGAGCGGACACCCGTTGGGGCGGATGGCGACCACGGCGGACGTCACCGCGGCCTGCCTGTTCCTGCTCTCCGACCGGGCCTCGATGATCAGCGGCGTGCATCACGCCGTGGACGGCGGCCTGGGCATCGCCTGACCTCCCGCCGTTCAACACATTCCGTAATGTCTTGGTTACTCCACCCACACAGGGGTCGTCCTGTCATAACCCCATGCATAAGGTGAAATCCCTCGCCGCCTCAAGGGGTTTCGGATGGGTTTGTTGGGCCGTCGTGTCGCCACCGGCCTGACCGCGCTCGCGGTCACCTGGGCGAGCGCCGGTGCTGCGCACGCGGCGGCGCCTGCGTTGCAGCAGAAATATGTCGCGCTCGGCGACTCGTTCACGTCCTCGCCGATGACCGGCATGCCGGTCGGCGAGCCGGTGGGCTGCTCGCGTACCCAGAACAACTACCCGCGGCAGGTCGCCGCGGCGCTGCGGGTGAGCGACTTCGTCGATGTCAGCTGCGGCTCGGCCACCACCCGCGACCTGTTCGCGGCACAGAATGTGCTCGGCGGCAGCAACGCACCGCAGCTGGACGCGGTGGATGCGACCACCACGCTGGTGACGCTGGGCATCGGGGGCAACGACCTGGGCCTGATGGGTTGGTTGCAGCGCTGCGCCGACCTGGCCAGCCCCAACTGCATGGACCAGTGGGCACCCGGCGGGCCGGACGTGCTCGTGCAGCGCATCGCGAAGATCGCGGTGAACGTGGACCGGGCGCTGCAGGTCATCCACCACCGCGCCCCGCAGGCGCGGGTGCTGCTGGTCGGCTACCCGGTGGTGGCCCCGGTGGCGGGCGTCGGCTGTCTGCCGCAGCTGCCCATCGACGAATCCGACCTGGCCTACCTGCGCGACCTGCAGCAGCGGTTGAACGCGATGCTGGCCCGGGTCGCGTACTTCGGTGGGGCGACCTACGTGGACACCTACACCCCCTCCATCGGCCACGACCCGTGTCAGCTGGACGACGCGAAGTGGATCGAGGGCATGATCCCGGACCAGCCCGCCGCCGCCCTGCACCCGAACCTGTCGGGCCAGAACTCCTTTGCCCACGAGGTGCTCGCGCAGCTGGGAATCTCCCGCTCCTAAGCTCGGCCGCTATGGACCTGGGCTTCGCGCTTCCGTACACGGGCAGTTGGGCCACCCCGCAGAACCAGGCGACGGTCGCGCGGCGCGCGGACGAGTTGGGCTGGTCCTGCCTGTGGGCGGCACAGCGATTGCTGTACCCGGACACCCCGCTCAACGAGTACCCGGCCGCCCCCGGCCCGACCTGGCCGCCCATGTTCCGCAGCCTGCTCGACCCGGTCGTGTCGTTGACCTACGCCGCGGCGTTGACCAGTCGGATCCGGCTGGGCACCGCCTCGTTGATGTTGCCGTTGTTCTCCCCGGTGCTGTTGGCCAAGCAGCTGGCCACGCTGGACATACTCAGCGGCGGACGACTCAACGTCGGGGTGTCGCTGGGCTGGTCCAAGGACGAGTACGCCGCCACCGGGACGCCATTCCGGCAACGCGGCGCGCGGTTCGAGCAGTACATCCAGGCGCTGATCGCGGCGTGGACCTCGACCGCGATGGACACCGAGTTCGTCACCCTGCCGCCGCATGAGATGCGCCCAGCGCCGGTGCAGCAACCGCATCCGCCGCTGTTCATCGGTGGCTATGCCGACGCAGCGTTGCACCGCACCGTCAAATACGGCGCCGGCTACCTGGGCGGCAACATGCCGTTCGACACCATCGTCGACGTGCTCGGCCGGCTGACCCGCTATGCCGAGGCGGCCGGGCGCGATCCCAAGGACATGCGGTTGGTCTGCCGCGGCGTGACGACGCTGACCGACACCCCGGCCGCACCCGGCGCGCGTCCGCTGACCGGCACCGTGGAGCAGGTCGTGGCCGATGTGCAGCGCTTCGCCGAGGTGGGCGTGACGGAGCTGTTCCTGGACCTCAACTTCGACCCCGCGGTGGGCAGTGTCGACTCCGACGCCGCCGCCTCCATGGATCGCGCGCACGCGCTCCTGGAGCGGCTGGCGCCGGGTGGCTGAGCTACAACCAGCCGCTGTCGCGGACGATACGAATCGCGTCGATGCGGTTGCGAGCACCGAGCTTGCCGATGATCTTCGACAGGTAGTTGCGCACGGTGCCGTCGGACAGGCAGAGCTTGGACGCGATCTCGCGTACCGACTCACCCTGCGAGGCCCGGCGCAGCACCTCGAGCTCCCGCTCGGTCAGGCAATGCCCGTCGGACTCCAGCGCGGCGATGGCCAGCTTCGGGTCCACCACCCGCTCGCCCACGGCCACCCGGCGGATGCTCTCGGCCAGCCATGAGGCGGGCGCGTCCTTGTCCACCAGGCCCTGCGCGTGCGCCTCGAGTGCGCGACGCAGCGAACCCGGGGTGACCGCGGAGGTCAGGATCAGCACCTTGCACCGCGGCGCGCTCTCGTGCAGCCGACGGGACAGCGCGTAGCCGTCCCGGTTCGCCATGTCCACGTCGATGATGGCGACGTCCGCGCGGGTGCGGACCACCGCGGTGACCACGTCGGCATCCGAGCGCAGCGAGGCCGCGACCTGGATGTCCCGTTCGTAGGACAGCAGCGCGACCAGCGCGCCACCGTAGAGCGCGAGGCTCTCCGCGAGCACCACGCGGATCAGACCCACCGGCCGCTGTTCGGCCGGGCGCAGCCCGATCACCACGCCTTCGTCGTCGGTGCTGCGCGCCGCCAGGTTGCGCCCGGCGATCATCGGCACCCCGCCGCGTGCCGGCGGCACGCCCGGCATCGTCCGCTGGTTCGACCCGTCCACCCCACTGCCCCCTTTGACGCCACGCCCCGATGGCACCGTCTCGCTCGGATCACCCCGGTGACCAGGGAGATTGCGTGTCGTCAGTGTGGGAGGACGAATGCGGCACCGCCAGTGGGCAGCATCCGGGCGGTGGTCCGCGGGCCGCGCAGTGCACATCGGACAAACGGCGCGCCGGTGGATGGAACGGAAGTCCGAACGCCCGCAAAGCGGTGGGCAAAACGCCGCACACCGCGCATCTGGCGCGTGGAAAAACAGCATGGTTCAGCACAGGAATCACCGCGTTGATCCCCCGGACGGACGCACCCGACGGGGTCGGCTGCCTAGAATCGGCTCAATCACGGCGAGGAGGGGACGCACGCCGATGACCGTCACGCCGCGCCCTCCGACCCCGCGGACGGGGGGTACCACCCAGTCGCGGACGAGCCAGGACATCGCCGCGAACCTGCCGACAGTGATGCGGATCGGCGCGGCGATCGCCTGGCGGTTCGTGGCCATCGCGCTGGCCCTCTACGTGCTGGGCCGGGTGTTCAACGAACTGATCGACCTGTTCGTGCCGGTGGCCATCGCCCTGCTGCTGGCCGCGCTGCTCTCACCCGCCGTGGCCCGGCTGGTGCGCTGGGGCGTGCGCCGCGCGTGGGCCACCGCGATCGTGTTGATCGGCGGGCTGGCCGCGGTCGGCGGCCTGCTCACGTTCGTGATCACCCAGTTCGTAGACGGCCTGCCCGCGCTGCGCGACCAGGTCTCCGAGGCCATCGACAAGATCAACCATTGGCTGACCACCGGCCCGGCGCACATGTCCGACTCGCAGCTGCAGAAGTGGCTGACGCAGGCTCAGGACTCCATCAGGGGCAACCAGGGCGAGATCGCCTCGCACGCGCTGGACACCGCGGTGACCATCGGTCGGCTGGCCGGCGCGACGGCGTTGTGCATCTTCACGCTGATCTTCTTCCTGCACGACGGCGACGGGATCTGGCGCTTCGTCACTCGCGTCGTGCCGGGCGAGCACCGCGACCGGGTGGACCTGGCGGGCCGCCGCGGCTTCGCCGCGCTGGGCCACTACGTGCGGGCCACCGTGGTGGTGGCGATGATCGACTCAGTCAGCATCGGCATCGGGCTGGCCATCATCGGTGTCCCGTTGGCGGTGCCGCTGGCCGCGCTGATCTTCCTGGGCGCGTTCGTGCCGATCCTGGGCGCATTCGTCACCGGCACGGTGGCCGTGCTGGTGGCGTTGGTGGCCAACGGGGTGGTCTCGGCGCTAGTGGTGCTCGGTCTGCTACTCGCCGTCATGCAGCTCGAGGGCCACGTGCTGCAGCCACTGCTGCTCGGCCGCGCGGTCCGGCTGCACCCGTTGGCCGTGGTGCTCGGCATCGGCGTCGGGCTGACGCTGGCGGGTATCCCCGGTGCGCTGCTCGCGGTGCCGTTGCTGGCGGTGTTGAACGCCGGCGTGCGTTCGCTGCTGTCCGACGCCGACGCCGACGTGGACCCGGTGGAGATCGACCCGAACGAACCGGCGGAGGCCGAACCGGCCGGCTCCGAGGAGAACCAGTCAGGACTGCTGAGCCGGCTGCTGCGCCACTGACGCGTGTTCCTCGGCGGCCACCAGCGGCAGCGTCACGGAAAACGCGGTGTGCCCCGGTCGGCTGTCCACGCCGACCGTGCCGGAGTGCGCGGCAACCACTGCGGCCACGATCGCCAGGCCCAACCCGGTGCTGCCCGCGGCGCGGGACCGCGAGGAGTCACCGCGCGCGAAGCGCTCAAAGACCTCCGGCAGCAGCGCGGGCGGGATGCCCGGGCCGTTGTCCAACACGGTCATCACCGCCCGGCCGTCGACGGCGCTCAGCGACACGGTCACCTCGGTGCCGGGCGGCGTGTGCGTGCGCGCGTTCGCCAACAGGTTCACCGCCACCTGGGCCAACCGGGCCGGCTCACCGAGCACCACCACCGGGTCGTCGGGCAGGTCCAGCGTCCAGATGTGCGACGGGCCCGAGGCGTGCGCGTCGCTGAGCGCCCCGACCAAGAGAATCGACAGGTCCACCGGCTCGGCGATCACCGGCCGCCCGGCGTCCAGACTGGCCAGCAGCAGCAGATCCTCGACCAGACCGGTCATCCGTACCGCCTGCGACTCGACCCGGGACATCGCGTGGGCCACGTCCTCGGGCACCGGTTCGGTGCTGCGTCGGGACAGTTCGGCGTAGCCACGGATCGCGGCCAGCGGCGTGCGCAACTCGTGGCTGGCGTCGGCCACGAACTGCCGGACGCGGGTCTCGCTGGCCTGACGGGCACTCAGCGCCCCGGCCACGTGACCCAACATCGCGTTCAGCGCGGCGCCCACCTGGCCGACCTCGGTGCGCGGATCGGTGTCGGCCTCCGGCACCCGCACGGCCAGTGCCACCTCACCGCGATCCAGCGGCATCGTGGAGACCTGCCGCGCGGTGGACGCGACGCGGTGCAACGGACGCAGGGTGAGTCGCATCACCGCGGTGCCCGCCGCGCCGGCCACCATCAAGCCGCCCAACGCCACCGCACTGATCACCGCGAACAGCCGGAACGTGGCGTCCTCCACGCCCTTCTGCGGCAGGCCGGTGACCACCAGCGTGCCCGGAGCCACCCAGCTGGCGTGCAACCGGTATCGGCCCAGGGTGCTGCCGAGATCGCGGGTGTGGTTGTGGGTGTCCGCGGGCACCGTGGTCAGCATGTTGGCCTTGCCGGTGATGCTGCCGGCGTCGCCGACGGTGGTGAGGATCAACGGGCTGCCGGCCAATTGGCCGTTCTGCACCCGAGCGATGACCGTGCCCTCGTCCTGGGCCAGGCCGAAGCCCTGCGCCAGCGGCTGGTTGTGGGCGGTGCGTTCCGCCGCGGTGGCCACCTTCTCGTCCAGCTGGCCCATCAGGTAGCTGTGCAGCGCGAACACGCTGACCACGCCGATCACCATGCTGACGATCGCCAACATGGTGACCAGCACACCGATCAGCCGGGCGCGCAGGCTCCACCGGCCCGGGCCCCAGCTGTTCCAGCTGTGCAGCAGCCGGCGCTGCACCGGCACCCGCACCCGGGCCGCCACCTGCGTCGCCCGACCGCGGGTGGCATGCAGAGTCCGGGAGAGCGTCACCGGTCGGCGGGCTTGATCAAATAGCCCGCGCCGCGCAATGTGTGGATCATCGGCTCGCGACCCGCGTCGATCTTCTTGCGCAGGTAGGAGATGTAGAGCTCGACCACGTTCGCCTGACCACCGAAGTCGTAGTTCCACACCCGGTCCAGGATCTGCGCCTTGGACAGCACCCGGCGCGGATTGCGCATCAGATAGCGCAGCAGTTCGTACTCGGTCGCGGTCAGATTGATCTCGGTGCCGGCCCGGCGCACCTCGTGGCTGTCCTCGTCCAGCGTGAGGTCACCGACCACCAGCAACGCGTCGGACGGTGCACTGGTCGCGCGGGTGCGCCGGATCAGGCCGCGCAGTCGGGCGACGACCTCCTCCAGGCTGAACGGCTTGGTCACGTAGTCGTCGCCGCCCGCGGTCAGCCCCGCGATGCGATCGGCCACGTCGTCCTTGGCGGTGAGGAACAGCACCGGGATGTCCGCGGTGTCCGCGCGCAGCCGACGCAGCAACTCCAACCCGTCGATATCGGGCAACATGATGTCCAGTACCACCGCGTCCGGACGGAACTCGCGTGCGGTGCGCAGGGCCTCCGCGCCGTCGCCGGCGGTCTTGATCTGCCAGCCCTCGTACCGCAGCGCCATCGACAGCAGGTCGGTGAGGCTGGGTTCGTCGTCGACGACGAGCACACGGACGGGCGACCCGTCCGCGCGGCGCAGTTGCCCGCGCTCGGGCGAGGTTCGGTCGGCTCCCATCTGGCTCACCGTCGTCATGCTCCCATTCTGGGCTGGGCGCCCTGTAGCCCGGTTGTGCGTGTTCTGTGGGTTTCCTTTGGGTGGCGCGGCAATCTCACCACCAACCTCAATCCGTTCTACAGCGTCTCCACAGGCAGATATCGATCCTGGTAGCACGCGCGTGTCGCGCCGCCCGGAGGTACCGGTAGCGGCACACGCAGCGCCCGAGGAGCGCCATGGACGAGATCCCGCCCGCCGCCGCACCCACCGGCGACCCCGTTCCACTGTCGTGGCCGGTCGCCGAACCCGGCGCCAAAGGCCTGCGCAAGATCCCGCGCCGCGCGCTCACCATCTCGATCGCCACCACCGCACTGGTGGTGATCGGCGGCGCAGTGGTGGCCGGTGCGGTGGCCGCGGCCCCCAACGGCAACGGCACGCCGAGCCCGGTGGCACCCGGCCAGTCGGGCCCCGGCCCGATGATGCAGAACGGCAACCGTGCACACATGGCGGGCCCCATGCAGGCGGTGCACGGCGAGTACACCGTGCCCAACGGCAACGGCGGGTACCAGACCGAGGAGATGCAGCGCGGCTCGGTCACCGCGGTCAACGGCAGCACGTTCACCGTGAAGAGCGAGGACGGCTACACCCACGACTGGGTCACCGACGCCAACACCCGCATGGGCGGGGAGAAGCGGATGCGGATGATGCCGAACAACAACAACGGCACCACGCAGGTGCCCGCGCCGACCAACGCCACCAACGCCGGTCTGACGACCGGTCAGAACGTCATGGTGATGGGCACCAAGGACGGCGACACCTTCCACGCGGTACAGGTAAGGCCGATGCGGCAGGCCGATCAGAATCAGAACGCGCCCCTCGGAAACCAGGGCCGGCAGAAGATGCCCTACCGGGGCGGGGGTGGTGGTCAGTTCGGCCCGCGCGGCGGCATGCAGAACGGCCCGATGCAGTCGGCCCCGATGCCGCAGAACGGCCCGATGCAGTCGGGCCCGATGCAGTCCGCCCCAGTTCCGGACCAGACGCCGTCCGCTCCGGACTCCTCGCCGACGCCGACGCAGGCAAGCTGACCCGAGCCCCGTCGCGGTGGAGCGGGCTCACCACGACGGGGTCACCTTCAGCGTCGCCCGATCCTTGGTCACCTTGACGGCCCGCACGCTCATCCCGTCCGGGAACTTCTTCGACGCGCCCTGACGCAGCACCGCGGAATCCTGGCCCATCGCCACGGTGGCCGCACCCCGGGAGATCTTCACCAGACGCACCTCCATGCCACCGGCCGTCCCCGCGGTGCCCGGACGCAGCGTCACTGTGCCGGCGCCGGACCCGGTGCCCTCGTTCGGGACGGCAGCCACGGGTGGCATGCCCGGCGAGTTCATGTCCGTGCCCCCGGAAGCGCCCGACCCCATGGACATTCCCGGCATGGACATCCCGGGCATGGACACCGACAAGCTGGACAGGTCCTCGTCGGTGTCACCCTTGGCGTGTCCGCCCTGTCCGATCAGCGTGCCGAGCACCAGCACCCCACCAACCACCGCTGCGCACATGGGCAGCGGGTTGAGCCGCCGGCGGCCAGATCCTCGATACACCATTGGTCCCTCAGGAAACGATCGTGCGCAACCGGGAGTTTCCCGGTGCCTCCTGCCACGGCGTGCCCTCGTCGGATCCCCGCAGCTTGGTTAGCTCTCGGGTGCCGCGCCGGTCCCGGTGGGCCAGCAGGGCACGCGGCACCCGGGGTTGCACCACCAACCCGCGCACGCCCTCGCGAGCCACGGTGGCGCGCCATTTGCGACCCAGGTCCCCCAGCGAGCCGAAGACACCGCGCGGACCCATCAACACACCCGCGATCAGGCACACACCGCCGAGCAACTCGGGCTGGAAGTGATGCTGTTCCAACGCCATCGGCAGCGCCATGAAGAACATCCCGGTGAGCACCACCGCGATCACCGACTCGAACCCCGCGAACACCGGGATCGCCAGGTAGAACAGCGACTGCATCGCGTAGAACTGCTGGACCCCGGGCGGCGCGCCGAGTTGCGGTGCCCACAGCGCACCGCCGATACCCGCGAACAATCCACCCATGGCGAACGCCGCGACCTTGTATCGCCAAGGGTTGATGCCCATCGCGGCGGCCGCAGCCTTGTCGTAGCCCACAACGAGCATCGCGCGGCCGAAGCGACAGTGCCGGAATCGGTCCACGAGCAGCACACAGCAGACCGTCACGGCCAGCAGGAAGAAGTAGAAGTAACGCTCGTTACGCATGGAGATGCCGAAGAAGTTCGGTCGCGGCACGATCGGCGCCTGCAGGCCGCCGGTGAGCTTGCCCTGCGTGAACAACGAGTTCTCGAGGGTGAACTGCGCGGCCAGCGTGAGCACCATGATGTAGATCGGGTTGAGTCGCGCGGAAATCAGGGCGACCACCACCGATAACGCGACCACCGCGGCGATACCCATCAGTGCGGCCACCGGGAACGGCAAGGACAGCCCGTCGTAGTTGTCCCGGTAGGCCCACCCCGAGATGTAGATGGCCGAGCCGGTCAGGCCCGCCTGCATCAACGTCGTCTCGCGCGCGTAGCCCACCACGATCATCGTGCCGAGCGCGACGATGCCCATGAGAAACGACATCTGGATGATGAAGATCCAGTAGGTGCTGCCGATGAACCCGTAGCCGACGGCGCCGACCAACACGGCCAGGCGCAACCACGGATTGCCCTGCTGGATGCGGGCCTGCGGGAAGGCCCGGTCCGCCATCTCCGGCGTGGCCGGGATTTCCAGCATCGGCGGACCGGGCCGACCCGCAGTGGTCGGTGCGGCCATGAGCGTCACCTCCGGGGCGGCGTTCGCCCAAGCCGTAAGACAAACAAACTGACGCGTCGGTTTTTTAGGGACGATAGCCTCGCTGTGCCCGCCCCGGCAAGGAGGGAAACGCCGTTGCCCAAGATCGGCCCGGAACGCCGAGCGGCCAGACGTGAGCAGTTCGTCTCGGCCGCCCGCGAAGCGGCGGCGCAACGCGGTTACCGCGCGTTGACCGTCGACGATGTGTGCGCCGCTGCCGGGTTGTCCAAGGGCGCCTTCTACGCCTACTTCGCCGCCAAGCAGGACCTGCTGTCCGCGATGCTGGAAGCGGAGATCGCCGAGGTGGACACGGTGCTCAGCGCGCTCGAGAGGAGCGATACCTCGCAGTTGGACCGCGTGCGCAGTTACCTGCAGTCGATGGTGGTGCGCGGCCAGGACCCGGCTGAGGAACAACTGCGCGCCGAGGTGTGGTCGCGGGTGGCCGAGGATCCCCAGTTGGCCGCACGGTTGGCCGAGGAGGTGCGCTCTCGCCGGGTGCGGTTGGCCGCCTTCGCCGAAGCCGGCGCCCGGGACGGGGAGATGGTGCGGGTTCCGGCCAATGCGTTCGGCGCGATCCTGGTCGCGCTGGTCGACGGCCTGCTCTTGCACCACTCGGTGGACCCGGCGGGCTTCCGGTGGGAGAACGTACGCAAGGTCGTCGACATCCTGCTGGACCGACTCAGCCTCGCTCCGGAGTCCTAGCGGTTGGAGGTAGGTCGGCGACGTCGCCCGAGGACCCTTTGCCCCCGGCCCGGCGCCGCCGCGGGCGGGGCCATCGGCTGCTCGTGGGGTACCGCTCGCTGGTCGGATGCGGCGGCCACGTCACGGTCGGCAACGACGAACAACGCCTTGTGCGGCTTTGCGTTGCCGAACGGACCGTGTGGCCAGGACGCCCGGTTGAAGTCCCAGCCCGGCGAGGGGTCGACGAAGTCGTTGAAGTCCTTGTCGACCGAGAGCGCGCCGGTTTTGCCCACGGTGGCCACCCACAGCTTGTGGTCACTGAAGTAGGCGCTGCCGGCCCGGGAGACGAAGTAGTCCGTCCCCGCCAGCCGACCGGGTTGGTCGGTTTCGTGGTACTTGCCGTCCGGGCCCAGTGCGAAGTTGTCCACGGTGCCGAAGTGCGGCCCCAAGCCCGGCTTGGTCGGGTTGAGCGCGGCAGCACCGGCCAGCGACGGGCAGTCCTTGCTGAGGTGTTTGTCCAGGTCGCACTTCGGATCGGCGCCGGCGTTCACCAGCTTGGCGATGTCTATCACCATCATTCCGCCGGGCGTGCCCGGATCATTCGGACCCAGGATGCCCGCATGGCGACCCATCGTCGAGTGATAGAGGAATTTGTCGTTCGGGCTGGTCTGGACCCAGCCGCCGTGGGTGCCGGCACCGCGGGTATCCGGCCAACTGGGGTTGTAGCCCTTGATCGCGGTGCCGTCGTCCCACACCTTCCGCCACTGCGGGTGCGGCACGGTGATGTCCGGGGCGTAGAAGATCTCGCCGCCCTGCATGGTCTGCGCGAACGCGCCCTTGTGACCCGGCTGCTGGGTGACCGTGACCTCCATGGTCGCGCTGTTCTCGCGGTACAGCGGGGCCTTCGGGTCGCTCGCCGGGTTATCGGGGAGGTAGGTCACATCGGTGACCGTCGGGTGGTTGCGGTCGGAGATGTCCCAGGTCCGTACCGTCGGGCGGAACAGCTTCGCCGAGGCCGGGGGAAGGGGACTGAGGATGAGGTTTCTCGGCTCCACGTAATCGCCGGTGACCATGCGGTTCAGGTCCGGGCGCGCCTGAATGCCGTGCGGGTTGGCGCAGCTCGGCTTTCCGGTTGGCGGCAGGTTGTCGCACACGCTCGCCTTGTCACCCTGCGGCGTGGCGGCCGGGCTGATCGAGAGGACCTTGGCGTTCTGGTCGAGGTGCACGACCGAGCCCGGGCTGCCGGCATAACCGTTCCCAGAGCGCACCGAACCGTCGGAATAGCGGCACGGGCCGGGCAGCACCGGGCCGCCCATGTAGGTGGCATAGGCGGTGCGGTCGCTGAGGACGTAGTACGCATCCGGCACGGACCCGCACATCGTGTCGGTGGGCGCGCTCACGCCCCTGAGCGTGAGCATCGGCAGGGCAGACACGTCGATGGCGTAGGTCGTCGAGGTGTACAGGCCACCGACGAACAAGGTGTCACCCTTGTGCCAGGTGTACTGCGCGTGGTGCAACTCGTTGTACACCAGCGGGCTGAGCGTGACGGTGTTCACCAGACGGCCGTAGGACTGCGAGCCCTTCGTCGCGTCGATGACCGCAAGGAAGTCCGGCCCCACCAGTGCGTTCCTGGCCTTGTTCGCCGGGTCCTGCACCGAACCGGGCAGCGTCTTGGCGTCCCGCCCGACGGTGTCGGCGGCGTTCTCGTCGCTGGCCAACACCACCAGATACTCCTTGGGCGTGCCGCCGACATCCTGCTGGGCGTACTTGCGGACCAGGTGGTTGGTGACAGCAAAGATCTTGCCGTTGTCCGCCTGAATGCGGTTGGTGGAGACCAGCACGTCCCCGTAAGCGGCGGTGTGCACAAGATGGACGTCGGTGTAGGTCGCCGCCGAACTCGGCGCGGCAATTGCGACCAACGAAGCGACCATTGCCGACACGACGCCGAGCACGCCGGCCCGCCTGCGCGCTCGCCTTCTCAACATCCGTTACCTCCCGTGCCGCACCTCCGCGAACGTCCGTCTGGGGACGCCGGGCCAGGTCCGCGCGGGATCATCACAACCAAGCCTAAACAAACTGACGCGTCGGTTTTTTACCGACGATAGCTCGGGCTTTGTTCCCCGGCAAGAAGTCGACGACGTGGCCGCGATGCCGGCGGCAGAGATCGCCGAGGATGTACGCGTTCGGGCTCGAGCGCGTGCGGTCGGATCAGCCCAGCCCCGCCTCGGCCAGCACCCGTTTGCGAGCACGGCGACCCAACCGGTCCACATACACCGTGCCCGCAAGGTGGTCGTACTCATGTTGCAGGCAGCGGGCCAGCAACCCGGTGCCGACGATCTCAACCGGGGCCCCGGTCAGGTCCACACCGGTCACCGTCGCGTCATTCGGGCGGGCCAGCACGCCCTGTGGTCCGGGCACCGACAGACACCCCTCGTTGCCCTCGACCAACTCGCGGGCCTCGGGCAGGTGCAGCACCGGGTTGACGACAACCGCCAGCACGGGGCGCTCGTCCTCGTCCGGGCAGTCCACCACGAACACCCGCAGGCCCACACCGATTTGATTGGCCGCCAGGCCCACCCCGTCCGCGGCGTACATGCTGGCGAACATGTCCGCGACCAACTTGTCCAGGTCCGGGTGATCACTCGGCACCGGGACACACGGCTGGTGCAGCACCTGCTCCCCGTACAGCGTGATCGGTCGAGCCTCGCCCCCGGCCGCCAAGCCGCCGCCGTCGCGCTCGTCCGCCATCCGCACTCCACTCGCCCGTTCACCAACCGGCGCGATCGTAGCGAGCATGGTCCCCGCCCGGCCCGGTGCCGGCGCAGGCGCAATCGCGAGGCATGATGGCGGCCATGGGCGGGCTTTCGAACCTGGGCTCCGGCGTGGTCGGCATGTCCGGTCGGCTGGGCGCCACGCCGTCGCTGGGTACCCGCCAACTGCGGCTGGGCGCGGTGCGACTCCCGCTGCTCTCCCCCGGCCGCATCTACACCTGCGGCATCACCCCGTATGACGTGACCCACCTGGGTCACGCGGCCACCTTCGTGTGGTCCGACGTGTGCGCCACCGCGATGCGGTTGACCGGGGTGGATGTCGTCACCTGCCGCAACGTGACCGATGTGGACGACGTGCTGACCAGCGCGGCCGCCGCGCGGGGACGGCACTACGACGAGTTCGCGCTGTCCCAGGAGTTCCTGTTCGAGCAGGACATGAATGCACTGCAGGTGCGTCGCCCGGACCACGAACCGCGGGCCCGCCACCACGTGTCTCACGTGGTCGCGTTGGCATCCGCACTGCTGGCGTACAAGAAGGCCTACGTGCGCGACGGCTACGTGTTCTTCCGTGGCTCGGCGGTGCCCGACGAGTTCGGCATCGACCGGGCCGAGGCACTGCGGCTGTCCCGCGAGTTCGGGGACAATCCCGATGACCCCCGGCGCGACGATCCGTTCGATGTCGAGGTGTGGCGTCCCTCCGACGAGACACAACCGGCCTGGCCCAGCCCGTGGGGTTGGGGTCGACCCGGTTGGCACGCGGAGTGTGCCGCGATGGCGCATGCGCACCTCGGCGCCGGCTTCGATGTCCTGGCCGGCGGTGCGGACCTGGTGTTTCCGCACCACGCGTACCAGATCGCGCTGGGCGAGGCCGCGTCCCGAATCACCCACCTCGCGCGCGGCCGACTGGCGGTCGGCCAGGTCGGCATCAACGGCGCCAAGATGGCCAAGTCCACCGGCAACCTGGTGTTGGTTTCTGAGCTGCTGCAGAAGCACCGCCCGGCGGCGATCCGACTGCTGGTGCTGGACCGCCGCTGGGCCGACCCGTGGGAGTACCGGCCCGAATTGTTGATCGACGCCGAGGACCGACTGGAGCGGCTCTACTCCGCCGCGGGTCGATCGGGTGACCACAGCACGGCGCCCGAGGCCGTGGTGGACGCCTTGTTGGCCGACCTGGACGTACCGACCGCGTTGAATGTGGCCGAGGAGGCGGGCGGCGACGCGGCCCGAGGTGTGTTGCGCACGCTGCGGTTGGACCCCGTCATTTGACGGCGTCGCCGTCCTCGCTGGATGTCGGGTTCGGCTCGATCCCCCGGCCGCGCGGCGCGACCGTCACGCAGCAGTGGTCGGGACGCGGCATCAAGTGCGCCTCGAGCACCTCGACGCCCAACCCGTCCAGGATCCCGGCGACCAGTTCACAGTTCAGCGAACAGACCAACGCCCGGTCGGTGTCCAGCAGGCCGTGGAAGGGACAGTTGCGCAGCCGCACCTCGACTGAACCCTCGCGGCTGATCTCGGGTTCATAGCCCTGCTCCTCCAGCACCGGACGCAGCAACCCGAGCGCACGTTCCACCCCGAGCCGGCCCCGTTTCGCGGGACCCAGCGCGGTGGCGCCGATACCCGTGCCGCGACTGTGTGCGGCCCGCAGCGCCGGGCCACGTACCGTCTCACCGCCGACGTGGACCGCTTCCACCAGCATCGCGGCCATCGTGTCGTACCGGCGCTGCGGCAGGCTGAACTCGATCTGAGTGTCCGTCAGGCTGTACAGCTTGGGCGCGCGGCCCGGTCGGCGCAGCCGCGGCGTGCGGCCCTGGGTGATGGTGAGCAACCCGGCAGCCACCAACTTCTCCAGGTGGAACGCGGCCAGGTTCCGGGAGACCCCGGCCAGTTCGGCGGCCTCGTCGCGGGATATCGGGTTCGCGGCGGACCGGACATGGAAGTAGAGGTCGCGGCGCACGTCGTCGGCCAGCACGGCCAACGTGCCCACCGCGGTCTCCGTGTGCTGGCGAAGTGTCACGTCCGGGACAATATCACCAACGGACGTTTGTGCAATAGGTGTCGATCTACGCCACTACAGATTGACAATCGGCGCTCAATATCATTAATTACCGTTGTCCTACCCCGGACAGGCGTGCCGGTCGCCCCGGAGGTGTTGGTGCACTTCAACTTGTTCTTCACCGTATTGGTGGTGGGCGGGATCGCGGCCGGGCTCTACGGCTTCCTGCCGATCTCGCTGATTCTGACCTACCGGATCTCCCGCACCATCGCCTTCGTGCACGGCGGTATCGCGGCGCTGGGCGCGATCCTTTATTGGATCCTCTCGCTGCACAACGACTTCTTCCCGGACTTCATCATCACGTTCAGTCAGTCCCGGGATCCGAAGACATTCGGCCGCCGACCGAGGTGGGACGCGTTCCCCTCCATGCTGTTCGTCGTCGCGTTGGGCGCGGTTCTCGGCGGCGGCTACGGGTTCATCGTCATGTCCCGCCGGTTCGCCTCACTTACCGTGCTGACGCTGACCATCGTGTCGCTCGGCGCGATGATGGGCCTGGTCGGCATCGCGAGCCTGACGAACGTCGAGCCCGATGTGATCGCGGGTAGCCCGTTCGGCTCGGGTAGACACAAGGTGTTGCCGGAGTCGATGACCGACCACCAACCGCTGCTGATCACCAACAACCAGATCTTCACGTTCTGCACGGTGGTCGGGTTGTCCGTCGTGCTCGCCGTGTTCCTCACCCGCACGCACACCGGCCTGGTCATTCGCGCCCTCGCCGATGACCAGGAGGCCGGCGTTTGGTGCGGGGTCAAGCTGCGCGCCGTGGGCACTTTCGTGTACGCCACCTCCGGCGCCATCGCGGCCCTGGCGGGTGTGCTGACCAGCGTCACCATCGGCGCCAACCCCGCGGACATGCTGGTGTTCCTGCTGGACGGCCTGGCCATCGCCATCGTCGGCGGTCTGCGGTCGCTGCCGCTTGCGTTTCTCGGCGCACTGTTCTACGGGCTGACCGACACCGCGCTGAAGGTGGGCTTCTTCGGTGATGTCAGCCCGCCGCTGCAGGCGGTGGTCCTTTACGGCCTGCTGCTGTCGATCATCGTCGTGGCAGCCCGACTCCGGCGGGACAGCTTCTTCCTGCTGGAAAGGCAGTCGCTGTGACGGGCGAGCCCATCCTCGAGGTCCGCCGACTCGTCGCGGGGTATTCCGGCCAGGCCGTCCTGCACGACGTGGACATCGAGGTGCACGCCGGCGAGATCGTCTCCCTGCTCGGTGCGAACGGCGCCGGCAAGTCGACGTTGCTCAAGACGATCTTGGGCACCGTCCCGACCATTCGCGGTGACATTCATCTGCTCGGCGCGAACATCTCGCACTGGGCGCCGCACAAGCGGATATCGACCGGCATCGGCTTCTCGCCGGAGGGTCGGCGGATCTTCGCGAACCTGACCGTGGAGGAGAACCTGCTCATCGGCGCCACCTCGCTGAGCCGAGCGCATCGTCGGGACCAGATCGGCGCGGCGAGTGACCTCTTCCCGGTGCTCGCGCAGCGGATGAACCAGCGGGCCGGCACGTTGTCCGGGGGCGAGCAGCAGATGCTCGCCGTGGCGCGGGCGATGATGGCCAAACCCCGGCTGCTGATGGTGGAAGAACCCTCGCAGGGTCTGGCGCCGGTGGTGGTGGAGCGCATCTATGCCACGTTGCGCGAGATCGTCTCGCAGGGCGAGGTCGCCGTGTTGGTGGCCGAGCAGTTCCAGCAGGTCAACGAAGAGGCCAGCGACCGGATCCTGGTCATCGACAAGGGCGTGGTCATCCCGGACGCCGAACTCGCCGCCGCGCAGGTGGCCCGGTGAGTGCGCTGCCCAAGGTCCCCTCACTGAATCGCGCGGAGGGCGCGCACACCTATTCCCGCCCGGTTGTGCGGGCCATGTCCTCACCGGGCGCGCTGGCGTTCCTGCTGATTGTGCTGACCTTCCCGATGTGGCGACCCACCTACATGGTGTTCACCGCCAACGCGGGGCTGCCGGTGGCGATCACCGCGCTCGGTTTACTGGTGCTGGTCGGGTGGACCCGGGAGATCTCCCTGGCCACCTCGGGCATGTTCGTCTCCGCGGCCTACTTCGGCGGGTGGTTGAACCGTCCGCAGCCGGGCGGTCATGACTGGCCGTGGGTCATCACCGCGCTCGTGGTGGTGCTCACCTCGGCGGGTGTCATGGCGCTGTTGGCGTTGTCCTCGGCGAAACTGCCCGGCATCTACCTGGTGGTGCTGACCTACGGCCTACAGGTGGTCATCGAGAAGACGGTGTTGACCTACGGCTATCTGTCCGGTGGTCTGGGTGGCGGTGACGAGCAGGGCAACATCGTGGTCAACCGGCGTCCGCAGTTCCTCGGTCTGGATCTGAGCACCCACGCCAAGCACACCTGGTTCGGCCACCACATCAGCCAGGAATCGATCTTCTACTTCTTCACGCTGGGCTGGTTGGCCGTCGTGCTGATCCTCATGGTCCGGCTGCGCCGCTCCCCGATGGGTCTGGGCTTCCTGCTGGTCGGCGCCGCCCGTCAGGCCGCGGCCGCGGTCGGCGTTAACCCGCTGCGCTTCCGGATCTACGCGTTCGCCACCTCCGGTCTGTTGGCGGGCGTGGGCGGCATACTGCTCAACTGGTTGTACGTGAACCCGCCCGCGTTCGAGAACTACTTCTCGCCGTACTCGCTGGTGTTGCTGTCCATCCCGGTGTTGGCCGGCCTGGACTCGATCGCGTTCGTCGTGTTGGTCGCGGCGTTGTTCGTCATCGTCCCGGTGCAGCTGGAGTCGTGGCGGATCAGCCCGTTCCTGTTGGCCGCAGTCGGCCTGCTGGGCGGCGCACTGGTCGGCTCCCGGGGCTTGGGCGGTCGCGGGCACGACCTCTGGCGCCACTTGGTCCACGGCGACCGGATCACCCGGACCCAGCGGGAGCGGGTGGACACCGCTGCCCTACGCCGGGCCGATCGCGACATCGAGGCGATTTCCACCCTCACCCCACAACAGCGCTCGCACGCGCTGGCCGTCCTCGAGGCGTGGTTGCCGCCCCGGACCTCGAGTTACTACGCGGCCAAGGCGGACAACATCTCCGTGCATTTCGGCAGCGTCAAGGCACTGGACGGGGCCTCGATCGAGGTACCCACCCAGCAGATGGTCGGTCTGCTCGGGCCGAACGGCGCCGGCAAGACCACGTTGTTCGACGTGATCTCCGGTGTGCGACCGCCCGACTCCGGCAGGGTCAGCCTGTTCGGCAAACACGTGACCCGGATGCCCGCCTGGGATCGGTCCAAGCTCGGCATGGCGCGCACCTTCCAGACCACCCGGGTGATGAAGGACCTGACGGTGGGCGACAACCTGGTGGCCGGTGCCTACCAGCGGATCACCGCGCACCCGATGATGTTCCTGGCCGGTGCCCCCTCGGCGTGGCGTCAACTACGTGCCGCCGAGGAAGCGGCGTTCGCCGCGGCCCAACTGTTGGACATCGACCGCTACTGGAACGAGCGCTGCGGCACGCTGGAGTTCTCCGCCCGGCGCCGCACCGAGATCGGTCGTTGCCTGTTGGCCGGTCCACGTCTGATGCTGCTCGACGAGCCCGCCGCCGGTCTGGACCCGGCCTCGTCGGCGGCGCTGTTCACGCTGATCAAGAAGCTGCACGAGGACCTCGGTCTGACCGTGCTGCTGGTCGAGCACTACGTGAAGGCCGTGCTCGATTCCTGCGATCTGGTCTACGTGCTGGCCGAGGGCAAGATCCTCGCCCGGGGCACCCCGGCCGAGGTCGCCGCCAACGCCGAGGTGCGGGAGCGTTACCTCGGCACCCGGATGAGGTACACCGCGCCGAGCCTCGTCGCGGAAGAGGCCGCGCTGTCCTGAGGACTCAACCGCCGGCCGAGAAGGGCTCGGTGCCGTCGACCAAACGCAGGCCCTTGATCCCGGAGGTGGCCCGGGCGTAGGCCAGCATCCGTTGCATATCCGATACCCCGTTGGAACCCGGTGTCGGTGTCGTCACCAGGCTGGACAGCACCCCGAGCGCATGGCCCTGCGCGTCCAACACCGCGCTGCCCGAGTCGCCGGGGATGCCCGGGGTCAGGAAGTACGCCAGGTAGGACCAGTTGTCGTCCACCGCCATGGCCACCACGCCGGCCTTGGGCGAGAGCACCCCGATGCCGCCGCGCAGCGGGGTGTTCCCGTAGGCGTAGAGCTTGTCCCCGGCCGCCACCACCGCGGCGTTCACCCCGGTCGGGCCACCGAAGAAGGGCACGGTCGGACTCACCTGACCGCGCACCGCGTCCGGCAGCCGCACCAGCGCGAGGTCGTTGTCCAGGCACGCGGACGGGTTGGTCTCGTGCCGGGTCTGCATGGCGAGCCAGGAGTTGTACACCAGCTCGCCGATGATCTGCGACTCGATCACCGTCACCAGGGTGCCCAGCGGCAGCGTCTTGGAGCTGCAACCGTCGAGGTTGACCGAGTTGTTGTCGTTGGCCGAACAGTGGGCGGCCTGGCCGATGTAGACGTGGTTGGCCGCGTCGAGGAACACGAAGTTCGACGTGCAGTCCGAACCATGGGTGTCCAGCACCTGCCCCGGGTGCACGGTGGCCTTGTCCAGGGGAGCCCACGGCGGCAACGGGGACGTCGCGGCGCCGGCCGGCGGACCGGGCAGCAGCGCCGCCAGGACCAGCGTGGCAGCCGCCGTGGCGCGCCGTCGGGGTCGTTTCACGCACCTTCTCCTGATGCATCGGGGCCCCATGTGGACAACGCGCCCGGGCTCGTTTTCGTTACCCGGGGGGCTCGGACCGGGTCAAATAGGTAAAGAACACCACTGGTCACACCAAACCCACAAGACACGCCCAAGCGCTCAAATAACGAGTTTCGGCCCCTGAAGCTGACTCTTATGGCAAATTCTGGGCATACGCTTTTGCGTTCCAAGGGGGATTCATGGCACAAACCGGCCACCGGCGACAGCGTTGAACAACGTCCTGTCGCGTCGCCGGACGCCGGTGATCGTGCGCCGAGCCGACGCCGAACGGCCCAACCGACGGCGGCGTGGAGCACGCCGGTTGCCCTCCGCTCCGACCCGGCCCGCGGTCATCGCCTCCATCGTGCTGCTGCTCGCCACGCTCGCCTGGCTGCTCACCTTCGCCTACCTGGTCACCGTCGTCCACTGACCCGATCGTTCGACCTCGCCCGATCGGCTGATCCGGAAGTACCCGGACGGACCATTCAGTTCTGTTGACCCCTCGCGCGCAGCTTGCCCCTGCTGCACTGCGCTCGGGGGTTGATCACTGTGGGCCGATGGGGCGGGCAAGTGCTCGTGGCGGGTGTACTCGCCGCGACGACGGTGTTGAGTTTCGGCACGCAGGCCAGAGCGGAGACCACGCCGCCCGCCGCCGGCCCGCCCGGCAGCACGCCCCCGGCCGCGGCCCCGATGGACCCGGCACCCGCGCCGGCCCCGCCGGCCGGTGCGCCGACCCAGCCGGTCGGACCCGTCGTCAAAACGCCGGCCGCACCGAAGCCGAAGCCGATCGACTGTCGCCGGGTCAAGTGCGTGGCGCTGACCTTCGACGACGGGCCCGGGCCGTACACCAAGCGGTTGCTGGCCACGCTGCGCAAGGAGAAGGTGCATGCCACCTTCTTCTCCGTCGGCGAGATGGTCGCGGCGCGACCGCAGGTGGAGAAGCAGATCGCCAAGGCCGGGCACGAAATCGGCAACCACTCCTGGTCGCACCCGGACCTGGCGAAGCTCACCAATGCCGCGATCACCTCCCAGGTGAGCCGCACCGCGCACCAGATCGCGAAGGCCACCGGGCGGAAGCCGACGTTGATGCGCCCGCCGTACGGCGCCTACACCCCGCGGGTGCGCTCGTTGATCGGCGGCGCCCACGACGCCGTGGTGCTGTGGTCGGTGGACCCGCTGGACTGGAAATACCGCAACAGCAACAGCGTCTACAACCGGGTGACCAGCCAGACCAAGCCCGGCTCGATCGTGCTCATGCACGACATCCACTCCACCACGGTGGCCGCGGTGCCCCGGATCATCGCCACATTGCGCGCGCGGCACTACCACTTCGTCACGGTGTCCGAGCTCTACGGCGGACACCTCAAGGCGGGCCACGTCTACAGCGGCCGGGAGGCGGCTTACCACCCCAAGGCGAAGTCGCCGACCAAGGCCAAGACGCCGACCCATTCCGGCGCTGCGGCCGAGGGCGGGGCGGTGTTCACCGACCCCGGCGACGAGGCCGGCGATCAGCGGGGCGGCGGCGTGGCCAACGGCAACACCGGCAACGGTGGCAGTGTCGGTCCCGGCGAGGATGAGGGCGCCGGCGTCGCCAGCTGAGTGTCCGGCGCCGAGTGCCACCAGGAGTCGCGCAGCCGCATGGCCGAGGCGAACGCCTCGCCGGACACCCGCATCGAGGACTTCGTCCCGATCAGTTTCACCGAGAGCACGCGACCGCCCCAGTCCCCACGGCCGTCGCGGCGGTGCACGGCGATGCCCAGCACCTTGCCCAGGCGCGGCCAGTGCCGGGACACTCGGCCGGGCCGCACCGAGGCGTGCCACAGGTGGCCGCTGTTGTGCACCAAGCCGTCCCACGGATCCGGCTTGGCCACCAGGTACGGCTCATCCCCGGCCTGCGACCACCCACCGTTGGAGGCGGAGAACTCGGTGAACGCAACCGAGCCGCGATAGTCCAGGTACTGCCCGGCGGTGCCGGCCACGGCGCGGTCCGTGCTGGGCGCCTCCCAGTCGGTGACCCGGCCGGTGGAGGTCACCCGGCGCACCCCGTGATAGGCCTGGCAGGCGCTGGTGTCGCAGATGTCGGTGCCGCCGCCCCGGGCGTGGTCGGCCCGCCATCGGGCGTAGCTGCGCGCGGCCACCGCCTGTGCGGTCAGCGCCGCCGGGCGCCAGGTGCTCAATGACTCGCTGGGCACCACCGAGCGCAGATAGCCCTCCAGGTGCACCCCGTTCACCACGCGCAGGGCATCGGAGACCAGTTCGGCGCGCAGATCTCCGCGGTAGTCCCGGATCTCCTCGGGCAGCACCAGCCGCACGGTGTGGCCGGGGGCGACGAACCGGATCGGTGCATCGGACCTGTCCAACCTCATGCCATGCCAGGCCCCGGCCGCTCGGCCGGCCAGCTGCAGCCCGCCGTCGCCGGGCCGGGCGCGCCACTCGGTGACCGTTCGCCCGGCCCAGGCGGTGGGCAGCCGCCGCTCCCGCCCCCCGCCCTGCTGCACGCTCAGTCCGCGGACCGGCAGGACCCGCAGTTCCCCGGTATCCGCGGCTGTGATCAGCACGCGGAGGCGGGGGTTGTCCCCGCCGGACGCCAACGTGGTTCCGGGGTAATAGGTGGTCAGAATCCGTCGATAGTCGACGCCGGCCACGGCGGCGCCCTGCGCGCCCCACTGCGACATCCCGCGGCCGTGTCCGTACCCGTGACCGTCCAACCGGAACGCGCCGCGCACCGGCGTCAGCATCGGCTCATCGACGGTGCCGGCCAGCGCGGCGCACAGCAACGCCGTTGGCGCGGCCACCACTGCGACCAGCGACAACGGCGCGATCAAACGGGTCCAGCGGCGAACGGGAGGCTCCCGGGCTCGGCAACAGGTCGGCCGAAGCTACCTGCCGAACACCGCCGCACACCGACGTCACACGCCCGCCTGTGGATAACCCGCGTGTCTTTCACCCGTACGGGTGAACGCGTCGAAATACCCCCACTGGGTAATGGTTTGTTACAAAGGGGAACCGGGAACTGCACCGCAACGACATGTAATCCCGAGCGGTACTACCTGTCCGACCTCGATCGTCCGGAGAACGCGCCCATGCCCAGCCCTCGACATGTCGCAGCGTCCGCTGTCACGGTTGCCCTGACCCTCGCCCTGTCCGCCTGCGGCGGTGATACGAATGAGACGGCAGCCGCGCAGTCCTCAATGCCGGGCATGAGCGGCGGGGCCATGGGCAGCATGAACATGGCGGCGTTCGAGGGCGACGGGCTGAAGCAGACCGTCGACGGCTACATGTTCACGAAGCTGACCAACACCGCCAAGGTCGGCAAGCCGGGGCAGCTGAGCTTCGTCATCGACAACCCGAAGCACAAGCCGCAGAAAGATTTCACGCTGCAGCAGACCAAGCTGCTGCACATGTACCTGGTGCGGGACGACCTCACCGAGTTCCAGCACATCCACCCCAGCCTGGACATGAAGACCGGGACGTGGACCGTGCCGATCAAATTCGCCAAGCCCGGCCCGTACCGGGTGGTCATCGAGTTCGAGGCACTCAAGGACGACGGCAACTTCGACGACCGCATCCTCGGCGACAAGCTCACCGTGCCCGGTGCCTACTCCCCGGTGAAGTACTCCCCGATCACCGGCAGCAACAACGTCGACGGCTACACCGTCACGCTGGACCCGACCGCCACGGTGCACGGGCCGAACATGCACCTGAAGATCACCAAGGACGGCCAGGACGTCACCGACCTGCAGCAGTACCTGGAGTCCTACGCGCACATCACCGGGTTCCGGAAGGACACCTTGCAGGCCGTGCACGTGCACCCCAACGAGGTGCCCCCGTACAAGACCGACCCCAACGCGGTGGGCGGGCCCAACCTGACGCTGATGTCGTTGTTCACCGACCCCGGTAAATATCGGTTGTGGATCCAGTTCCAGACCAACGGCGCGGTGCACGCCGTACCGTTGGACGTCACGGTCAGCTGATTAACTGACGGGGCATCAGGCGCTGTCGTCCATCTCCGCACCGGCCGCGGTGCGGCGCAGGCCACGATAGGCCTGGATCGCGCTGCGGCCCTGGTGCAGCACGCCGTAGACCTCTTCGCAGATCGGCACGGTCACCCCGGCCTTGGCGGCCAGCTCCACGACCACGGCCGAGGTCTTGATGCCCTCGGCCACCATGTTCATCTCCTGCACGATCTGATCGGTCGTCATGCCGGCGGCCAGCTTCTCCCCCACCTGGCGGTTGCGGCTGTACGGGCTCATACAGGTGGCCATCAGATCGCCCAGGCCGGTCAGTCCGGAGAACGTCTGCGGTTCCCCACCCAGCGCGGTGCCCAACCGGGTGAGCTCGGCCAATCCGCGGGTGATCACCATCGACCGGGTGTTGTCGCCGACGCCGAGCCCGGTGCCCATCCCCGCGGCCACCGCGATCACGTTCTTCAGCGCACCACCCAGTTCGCAACCCACCACGTCGTGATTGGTGTAAACGCGGAAGCGCGGGCTGGAGAACACCGGCTGCAGGGAGCGGGCCACCCGCTCGTCGGTCATCGCGATCACCGCGGCGGCGGCGTAGCCGGCCATGATTTCCGGGGCCAGGTTGGGCCCGGCCAGGATGCCGGTGGGGTGACCCGGCAGCAGTTCCTCGATGACCTCGGTCATCCGCATCATGGAGCCCTGCTCCAGCCCCTTGGTGAGGCTGACGATCGGGATCCACGGCCGCACGAGCGGTGCGATGTCCAGCAGCACGGCGCGCAGCCCGTGCGAGGGGACCCCGGTGACCAGCACGTCGGCCACCTCGACCGCCTCGTCCAGGGACGCGGTGGCGCGCAGCCGCTCGGGCAAGGTGAAGTCGGTCAGGTAGCGCGGGTTGGCGTGCCGGGTGTTGATCGCCTCGGCCACCGCCGGGTCCCGGGCCCACAGCACCGTGTCCACGTTGCGGGCGGCGAGCGCGGCCACGGTGGTGCCCCAGGAGCCTGCACCCAGGACGGCGACCTTGACCTGACGGCGAGAGTTCGTCACGCGGGACATCCTTGCGCACCACGTCGGGTCGCCGCAGCGTCCACCGTAGGGTCTATCGGATGGGGGAACCGAACGCCGGGTCGCTGCCGGGTGCCGATCCCCGCGCCGACCCCGCCGGCGTACCGCCGCCGACCCCGCCCTCCGGTTGGCGCCGAGCCGCGATCGACATCTCCCCGCTGCGCCATCCGGACTATCGGCGACTGTGGGCGGGTAACGCGATCGCGTTCGTCGGGTTCCAGGTCACCGCGGTCGCGGTGGCCGTCCAGGTCTACAACGTCACCGGCTCCTCGTTCTGGGTCGGCATGCTCGGCGCGGTCGGACTGGTGCCGCTGGTCGTGTTCGGGCTGTGGGGCGGCGCGGTGGCCGATGCCATCGACCGGCGCCTGTTGCTGCTGATCGGCTCGGTGCTGCTGTGGTCGTCCACGCTGGGATTGTGGGCGCAATCGTTGGCGGGACTGAACAACCTGGCGGTGCTCCTGGTGCTGGTCGCGTTGCAGTCCGCGGGCTTCGCGGTCGCCTCCTCCACCCGCGGGGCGGTGATCCCGCGGCTGATCCCCACCGAGCAGGTGGCCGCGGCCAACACGCTGGGCTTCACCACGTCCAACGTCGGCATGCTCAGCGGACCCCTGCTCGCCGCGGCGCTGATTGCCCGCTCCTCGATCTCGGCCGCGTACGGGGTGGACGCGGTGCTGTTCACCGCGGCGCTCTACGCCGCGTTCCGGCTGCCCGCGCTGCCGCCGACCGGACCCAGCACCGGTACTCCCGGCCTGCGCTCGGTCATCGACGGACTGGCGTTCATCGTCACCCGACCGGTGCTGCTGATGTCGTTCGGAGTGGACATCGCGGCGATGGTGCTGGCCATGCCGCGCGCGTTGTTCCCGGCCCGGGCGCAAAACATGGGTGGCGATTCGGCGGTCGGCTGGTTGTTCGCCTCGTTGGCCATCGGCGCAGTGGTCGCCGGGGCGACCTCCGGCTGGATCGGCCGGGTGCGCAAGCAGGGCGTCGCGCTGGTTGCGGCCATCGTCGTCTGGGGCCTGGCGGTGGCCGCCTCCGGATTGGCCAACAAGCTGTGGCTGGCGGTCGCGCTGCTCGCCGTGGGCGGGGCGGCAGATCTGGTCTCCGCGGTGTACCGGCAGACGATCCTGCAGACCTACGCGCCGGACGAGATGCGCGGGCGCATGCAGGGCGTGTTCATCGTGGTGGTGGCCGGCGGTCCCCGCCTGGGCGATGTGCGGGCCGGGACCACCGCGGCGCTGGCCGGCACCCGAGCATCCTGGGTGGGCGGCGGGTTGGTGTGCGCGGTCGTCGTGCTGTTCGCGCTGCTCGTCCCCTCGTTCCGCAATTACGACGCGAGCCGCTCAGCGCAGGAACAGGTGGACCTGTAGTTCACCGATGAGGAAACCGAGTACCGCACCGACTGAGATCAGCTTCCACTCGTCCTGCTTGAACGCCGGACGCAGCAGGTTCTCGTACTCGTCGTCGGTCATCGCGCTCATCTTGGTCACGATGGTGCCGCGCACGTCGAGCTTCTGCATGGCGTAGTCACCAACCGCGTTCAGCTCGCCGCGCATCCGGTCCAGCGCGGACACCGCGATGGAGGTACGCATCTCCTGGTATTTCCGGCCACCCACGGCCAGCACCAACAACGGCTTGGCCGGTCCCACCCGGGACTGCAGCGCGACGTCCACCTCACGGGCGATCAGGCGCAGCAGCTTGTCCGACTGCGGACCGGTGAGAATCGCGTCGAACAGATTGGCCGGGGTGAGGATCTCCTCGGCCAACAGCGCGGCGTAGTCGTTGATGACGTAGGGCCGACGACGGTGGAACAGGCCCTGCCAGCTGAGCACGCGCAGGAAGCGGCGCGGTTTGATGGGCCGGAAGACCAGTTGCAGCGCGGCCCAGTCGGTGCAGAACCCGACCACACCGCCGAAGACCGGCACCACCCAGTCGTTGTGGGTCAGCGCCCACACGCCGGCCTGCACGCCGCCGAGAACGAGACCGAACGGTGCGCCGACCCGGATGATGAACTTGAACTCGTTGCGCCCGATGCGCCGGATCAGCGAGACCAGTAATCGCTTGTCCCGGATCAGCGCGTCCACGGCCACCTCGCGCAGGTCGATGACCGAGTCCGGGTCGCGCTTGAGGTCCTCCACCAGCCGGGCGACCATCTTCGGTGCCTGCCGCTGTACCGACCAGATCACTGCCCTGCGGGCAACCTCCGGCATGGACTCCCAGAGCAAGGGCTGATACGTCGACATCAGCTCGCGGGTCATCTCATCGATGGTGACCTTCATCGGTTCCTGCAGCTGCACCGCGAGTTCCCTGCCGTCGATGCGTTCGAACAGCTCGGTGGTGGTGAGCAGCCGGGAGAGCATCAGGTCGATGGCGATGCTGGCCATCCGCGGGGCGAAGCGTGGGATCACGCCCTGCCAACCGAGCACCGGGGGGATGCCGCGGAACTCCAGCGGACGGAACATCATCTCGACGGCGACGAGCTTGGTGACGTAACCGATGATGGCGGCGACCAGCGGCATGGACAGGTAGATCGCCCACGACGGCAACTCGCCGAACACGTTCGCTCCCTGGACCTAACGCCGCGGTTCGGCGTGGGTGCAGCGTACGTTGCACCGGTGGGCGAGGAACGACGAAGCTTCGACGACGTGACCCGGCTGCGGGCGACCGCGGAATTCTTCGGCGAGCGAGCGGCCGGTTGGGACGCCAAGTTCGGCGACGACATCCCGCATTTCGCGACGCGGCCGGACCCACCGGCGCCTCGCCCACCGCGCGGTCAGTGCATCGGGCTGAGCTCGGGGGTCGCCGCGGCGCCGTTCGCAGCCGAGCCGCGCTCGATCAGCACCACGTCGAGCCCGCCGGACTGCGGCACGTGCACCTCGGTGGCGGCCGGCAGGAATTCCGGCGCGAGCACCGCCAGCGCGTAGCTGCCGTTGGGCAGGTCGGGTAGCGCAAAGGCGCCATCCGCCCCCACCTCGGTCCGGGCCAACACCCGGCCGTCCGTGCCGATCACCGAGACCACCGCGGCGGGCACCGCCAGACCACCCGGCCGGCGCACCCATCCGGTCAGACCGGAGACCGGCTCGGCCGGCTCGACCGCGGGGACCGACGCCACGGCCCGGGTCAGCACCGGGGTCGGGGCGTCAGCGGGCACCGCGGGCATGCCCTCGACCTCGGCCGCCGGCTTGGAGCCGCGCAACGGTACCTGCTTGACGAACAGGCCGATCACGATGCCGGGCAGCGCGATCATGGCCCCCCAGAAGAACACCGCCGAGGCGCCGTGGCTGATGCCCGACTGCAGCGCGTCGATGACGTTCTGCGGCATCTTGCGGACCATCGCCGGGCTGAGTTCGGCACCGCTGCCCAGCGGGTTGGCCGCGCCGAGTTGATCGTGCAGGGTGTCCGCCAGCCGGTGCGCGTACACCGCGCCCAGCAGGCTCACCCCGACCGAGCCACCCATGCTGCGCACGAACGTGATGCCCGCGGTGGCCGCGCCGATGTCGCGCATCGGCACGCTGTTCTGCGCGATCAGCATGGTGATCTGGAACAGCTGACCCAGGCCCAGACCCATGACGAACATGAACAGGCCGGTCACCGTACGGGATGTGTGCACGCCCATGGTGGACAGCAACAGCAAGCCGGTGGTCATCAGGATCGGGCCGACGATCGGGAAGGTCTTGTAATGCCCGGTGCGACTGGAGATCTGACCAGCCGTCAGGCTGGTGGTGATGATGCCGAGCATCATCGGCAACAGCAGCAGCCCGGAGTTGGTCGCCGAGGCACCCTGCACGTACTGCTGGTACTGCGGCAGGAAGGTCATACCGCCGAACATCGCGAAACCGACCACGAAGCTCAGCGCGGTCACCAGGCTGAAGTTGAGGTTGCCGAACACGCCCAGCGGCAACACCGGTTCGAGCACCCGGGACTCGACGTACAGGAAGATCAGGAAGGCGGTGAAGGTCACCCAGATCAGCGCCAGGATGGTCGTCGAGGTCCACGCGTACTGGGTGCCGCCCCAGCTGGTGACCAGCACCAATGACGTGGTCCAGACGACCATCAGCGCGCCGCCGATCCAGTCGATGTAGACCTTCTTGGCCGGCGGCTTGGTCAGGTGCATGGTCGCGGCGATCACGAACAGCGCCGCGCCACCGAGCGGCAGGTTCACGTAGAACGCCCAGCGCCACGAGGCGTGATCGGTGATCCAGCCACCGATCAGCGGGCCGGCGATCATCGACACCGGCATGATCGCCATGAAGTAGCCCATGTACCGACCGCGCTGGCGCGGCGGGATGAGCACGGCGAGCACCGCCATCACCCCGACCAACAGGCCGCCGGCACCCAGGCCCTGCACCGCACGGAAGGCGATCAGCTCGTTCATCGACCGCGCCATGCCGCACAACGCGGAGCCCGCCAGGAACAGCACGATGGAGGCCATGAACATGGCCTTGCGGCTGTACAGGTCGCCGAGCTTGCCCCACAGCGGGGTGCCGATCGTGGTACCCAGGATGTAGGCGGTGATGACCCAGCCGAGATGCTGCAGGCCCCCGAGGTCCCCCACGATCGTCGGTAGCGCCGGTGCCACGATCATGTTGTCCAACATGGCCAGCAACATCGCGATCATCAGACCCGACATCACCAGCAGGATCTCGCGGTGGCTGCGCTGCTCAAAGCCGTGCTCGTCCACCGGACGAGCCACGGCCGGTGCAGATGCCCGTCGTGCCACGTACTACTCCTCGCTATGCATCTCCCCGGTGCAGTAGTAACCTAACTGACCGGTCGGTAAGCTTTCAAGCGTATTACTGTCCGTTGTATTCCAAGGAGGCGGGCAACACATGTCCGTGCAGACCGTCGGCGGCACCCGAGAGCGGGCGCTGGCAGTGGCGCTGGACATGTTCAGCCGGGATGGTTACGACCACGTCTCGATGCGGGAGATCGCCGAGGAACTCGGCGTCACCAAGGCCGCGCTGTACCACCACTTCGCCGGCAAGGAGGAGATCGCCCGCGAGCTCATCGGCGGCTACCTCGGCGAGGTGAACGTGCTGGTGGATTGGGCCCGGGCGACCGAGCCGGCGTTGCCGGACCTGCTGTCCCGCTGGGCGGACCTGGTGCGCACCCAAGGCTTGGCGGTGGGCAAGTTCATTCACGCGAACCAACGCGTGGTACGAGATCTGGGCCTGCAACCCGGCGAGGGGCGCCGGGCGGTGGATCTGGTCGCGGACGCGGTGGTCGGTGTCGGCCAGGCGCCGGAGCTGCGCATGCAGGTGCGCATGGCGTTGATCTGCCTGCACACCGCGGCCATCGCCGCGGAAGGGCTGGGCATGCCCGACGACCAGGTGTTCGCGCTGGCCCAGCAAGTGGCCGCGGAAATCGTGCAGAAGGCCGCCGCCGCGCAGCTCTAAGCCGCGGGCTTGAGCACGTAGCCGGCCCCGCGCAAAGTGTGAATCATCGGCGGGCGACCCGCGTCGATCTTCTTGCGCAGGTAGCAGATGTAGATCTCCACGACGTTGGCCTGGCCACCGAAGTCGTAGCGCCACACCCGGTCCAAGATCTGTGCCTTGGACAGCACCCGGCGCGGGTTACGCATCAGGTAGCGCAGCAGTTCGAACTCGGTGGCGGTCAGGTTGACCAACTCACCGGCCCGACGTACCTCGTGGCTCTCCTCGTCCATCACCAGGTCGCCGACCACCAGCAGGTTCTCCTCGTTGGCGTTGACGCTCAGCGTGCGTCGCACCAGGCTGCGCAGCCGGGCCACCACCTCCTCGAGGCTGAACGGTTTGGTCACGTAGTCGTCGCCACCCGCGGTCAGCCCGGCGATGCGGTCGGTCACGGCGTCCTTGGCGGTGAGGAACAGCGTGGGGACGTCCCCGACCTCGGCGCGCAGTCGGCGCAGCACGGTCAGCCCGTCCATGTCCGGCAACATCACGTCGAGCACCACGGCGTCCGGTCGGAACTCGTGCGCGGTGCGCAGCGCGTCGGTGCCGTTGGCCGCGGTGCGGATCTGCCAGCCCTCGTAGCGCAGCGCGAGCATCAACAACTCGGCCAGGCTCGGCTCGTCGTCCACCACCAGCACCCGGACGGGGCTGCCATCGGCGCGACGCAGCTGGGTGGGAGTGCTGGCAGTGGTGGAGCCCAAGGTGGTCATGACAGCAAGAGTCATGGCCCGCGCTGTTTTCGCTCTGTGCCGGCGTTGTGGATCTCCTGTGTCTTCAGGTGACCCAGCTACTGCGTTGCGTCATGGTTTGTACACATATGGTCATCGGCCGACGCGCGCGGTGTACGGTTCCGTACCGCGGACAGGAGACCTCGATGATCGGCGAGACACCCGACCCGCGGCGCTGGTGGGCGCTCGCGGTAATCGGCGTCGGCCAGTTGATGATCGTCCTGGACGCGACCATCGTGACCGTCGCGCTGCCCTCGATGCAGACGGACCTGGGCTTGTCCGACTCCGGGCGGCAGTGGGTGGTCACCGCCTACACATTGATGTTCGGCGGCCTACTGCTGCTCGGCGGCCGGATCGCGGACACCGTCGGCCGCAAGAAAATGGTGCTGATCGGCGCCGCCGGCTTCGCCATCGCCTCCGCGGTCGGCGGTGCGGCGGTCAACCCGGCGATGATGTTCGGCGCGCGCGGGGCGCAGGGCGTGTTCGGCGCCATGCTCGCGCCCGCACTGATCTCCACGTTGACCGTGACGTTTCACGAGCCGACTGAACGCGGCAAGGCCTTCGGCATCTTCAGCGCGCTGGCCGGTTCCGGTGCCGCGATCGGTCTGGTGCTCGGTGGCCTACTCACCAACTACTTGAATTGGCGCTGGACGCTGTACGTCAACATCCCCTTCGCGGCGGTGGTGGCCGTCGGTGGCGTGCGCTTCCTGCGGGAATCCACCGGCCGCCGGCGTCGTGGGTTCGACGTCACCGGGGCGGCGTTGGGCACCCTCGGCCTGTTGGCCCTGGTGTTCGGCTTCGCCGAGGCGCAGACCCACGGCTGGGGTGCGCCCAGCACACTGATCTCGCTGCTGGTCGCGGCCGCCTCGTTGACCTGCTTCGTGCTGGTGGAGCGGGTCAAGGCGAGTCCGCTGCTGCCCTTGCGGGTGGTCACCGACCGCAACCGCGCCGGGTCCTACCTGTCGGTGCTGGCCATCTACTTCTGCCTGTTCGGCCTGATGTTCTTCCTGACCTTCTACCTGCAGAACGTGCTGGCATTCTCCCCGGTACGGGCCGGGTGCGCGTTCCTGCCGATCAGCGCCGGGATCATGATCGCGGCCCAGTTGTCCGCGCGCCTGGTGGCGCGCGTAGCACCGCGGCTGTTGATGGTGCCCGGCCTGCTGCTGCTCGCGTGTGGCCTGCTGTACCTGACCCGCCTGCGGGTGGAATCCGGATACGGCTGGGGCGTCCTGCCCGCGATGCTGCTGGTCGGCCTCGGCATGGGTATGGCGTTCATGGCCGGCATCAGCACCGCGACGCTGGGCGTGGACCCGGCCGACGCGGGGGTGGCCGGGGCCATGGTCAACACCTGCCAGCAGATCGGCGGCTCCATCGGCACCGCGCTGCTGAACACCGTCGCCGCTCGGGCCGCCGCGCGTTACGCGGGCGGCCACCCCGGCCGAGGTGACCTCAGAGTGGCCTCGGTGGTACACGGCGGGCACGCCGCAGTTGCGGTTGCCGCCGTTGTGGCCGTCGCGGCTGCGATGATGGTGGGCGGGGCGGTCAACGCACGACCGCGCCGTTCGGCGACCTTGATCGTTCCGGAGACCCCGGCACCGATCGCCCCCTTGACCCCGGGAGCAGCGAGCATGGAGTCCTCCACCACTGCCCACGGCCGCCCGGCGATCTTTGCGCAGGCGACCCCCTCCGCCAATGGCGCGGTCCCGCGCAGTCCGGTGCTCGCCGGTCGGGTGCACGACGTGGCCGAGCGGCCGCTGTCCGCACAGGTGAGCCTGCTGGACCCGGTCGGCACTGAGGTGGCCACCGTGGCCAGCGACGCCGAGGGCGCCTTCGCGGTGGACCTGACGCCGGGCCGCTATCTGGTCACGGTGAGCGCCCCCGCCCACGCGCCCAAGGCCGCGGTGATCGAGGTGCCCGCCTCCGGTGTGGAACTGGACGTGACGCTGGTCGACGGGCGTGAGCTGACCGGGACCGTGTACAGCAGTGGCAGGCCGGTCGCCGGTGCGCTGGTGACGTTGGTCGATCCCGCCGGCGGCGTGCTGTGCGCGTCGCGTACCGACGGGGCCGGGGAATATCAGCTGCCCGCGCCGGCCCCCGGCACCTGGACGCTGGCCGCGGCCGCACCCGGCGCGGGTCCGGTGGCCCGGACGCTGCACTGGCCGCAGGACCTGCCGGTGCAGGACCTGACTCTGGGCTCGATCGCTCGGGTTCGCGGTTACGTCCGATCCACCTCCGGCCTTCCGCTGCCCGAGACCACAGTGCGGTTGGTGGACGGCACGGGCGCCGCGGTCGCGGTGCGCAGCACCGGCGAGGACGGCAGCTTCGACTTTTCCGGTCTCCCGGACGGGAATTACACGGTGGTGGCCGTCGGGTATCCGGCCGTCGCGCAAACACTGCAGGTCGGCCCCAGCGACGCGGGCGGGCAGGCCGAGATGAACGCGGACATCACGCTGCGTCCGCAGGAGCCTGCCGGCGCCCGACCTTGACGGTCGCAAAGTAAACTGACAGCACGTCACATGATGCCCGCCACGCCGCAGGGACTGCAGGACGTACGCCGCCTGGTGCAGCCGGCACTGCGGGCGGCCGTCAGTCGGTTGGATCCGACCACCTGCGCCGTGACGGGCTATCACTTCGGTTGGCCGGCATCGGATGGCGCGCCGGCCGCGGCCGACGGCGGTAAAGCCGTGCGACCCTGGCTGGCCATGCTCTCCGCACGCGCGGTCGGCGCCGACCCGGAGATCGCCGTGCCCGGCGCGGTGGCCGTGGAACTGGTGCACAACTTCTCTTTACTGCACGACGACCTGATCGACAGCGACACCGAGCGCCGGCACCGCACCACGGTGTGGGCGCGGTGGGGCGCGCCGAGCGCAATCCTCACCGGGGACGCGTTGCTCGCGCTGGCTCAGGAGGTGCTGCTGGACGTGCCCGGCCCCACCGGAGCGGCAGCCGCGCGGCTGCTCGCCGTGGCCACCCGCGAGCTGATTCGGGGTCAGGTCGAGGACATGGCCTACGAGCGGCGCCCGGAGATCGACGTGACCGAGGTACTGGCCATGGCCGAGGCGAAGACCTCGGCACTGCTGTCCGCGTCCGCCGCGATCGGTGCGGTGTTGTCCGCTGCCCCGGCGGACGCGGTGGCCGGGCTGGCCGACTACGGCCGTCATCTCGGGTTGGCCTTCCAACTCGTCGATGATGTGTTGGGTATCTGGGGTGATCCCGCGTTTACCGGTAAGCCCGCGCGCTCCGACCTGCGATCACGCAAGACCTCGCTACCGGTGGCCCGGGTGATCGGGCTCGGTGGACCGGCGGCCACCGAGGTCAGCACCTGGCTGGCCGGAGCGGATGAGGCGGGCGAGGACCTGCTCGACGGCATCGCGGAGGTACTCGAGGAGGCGGGCGGGCGCGCATGGGCCCGGCAGCAGGCGGCCGGGCACGCCGCGGCGGCGTCGGCGGCGCTGGACCGCGTCGGCGCTCCCGCGGAGGTGCTCGCCGAACTGCGCGAACTAGCCGCGTTCGTGGTCGGGCGCGAGGCGTGAGCCCCTCGGCGGCGCGGGCCGGGCCCGATCGCGGGTCGCCCAGCGGTGGTCCCGATCGTCCTGGCGCCGCCGCAGCGCGCGGATCGGGCCGGACTGACCGAGCCGCATCCGCCAGCGCGGCGGCAGCCCGATGCCGCGCCGGGTGATGCCGTAGCCGAACGTGCCACCGTCCATGCCCCGGGTGGAGGGCAGGTTCTCGAACCAACGCATGCTCTCCAACGCCCGCAGCTGCACGTTGACCAGCGCGGGTCGTCGTCTCCGGTCGTAGTCGACCAGCGCGTCGGACAGCTCACGGTGCTTGGACAGCGTGCGGGCCAGCACCAGGCCGTCGTGCAGCGCCAAGCGGGTACCCGAGGCCAGCGAGAAGTGCGTGGTGTGCGCGGCGTCGCCGATCAGCACCACATTGTCGCGGTACCAGACGTTGTTGGTGACATGGTCGAAGCGCAGCCAGCCTGCCGCCTGGCCGCGGGCGCGGCCGATCAGCCGCCCGCCGCCCAGCGCGGCGGAAAAAACCTGCTCCAGGATCCTCAGGGCGTCCGGCTCCTCCGCGGTGTCCAGCCCGAGGCCGTGCCAGGTCTGCGACGAGCACTCGACGACGCAGGTGCTCACCTGCGGCGTGGACGGGTAGGCCTGGAACCAGATCGGGCCGGCCGCGGTCTCGACCAGGGCCAGCGTGAGCTTGGCGAATCTGACGTCGGTGCCCAACCAGATGTACTGGTTGGCGCCGGTGCTGAGGCTGGTGCCGAACTTCTCGGCCGCTGCCTGGCGCAGCCGACTGTGTACGCCGTCGGCGGCGACCACCAGGTCGGCGTCGACGTCGGTGTCTGTGTCCACCGGCTGCTGGTGGTGCACCTGCACGCCCAGGTCAACGGCCCGGTCGGTGAGGATCTCCAGGAACCTCGAGCGCATCAGGCTGTACCCGTACCCGCGGAACCAGCCGGGCGGGCCCTGCGGTAGCCAGACCTCCCGACCCCGCCACAGCACGCAGCTCGCCTCCACGGCGCGGGCACTGACCGGGTCCTGGAAATGCATGAGATCCAGTAGGTCGTCGCCGAAAGTCACCCCCCAGCCGTAGGTGGACCCGGCCGGGTCACGTTCGAACACGGCGATCTCGTGGGAGGCGTCGGTCTGCTTCGCGGCGATCGCGAAGAACAACCCCGCCGGTCCCCCCCCGACACAGACAATGCGCACCGGGCAAGGATGCCGGATGGCTCAGCCGCCGGGCTGCATCAGCGCGAATACCCCGCCGACCGGGTGTCCCACGGTGGCGATGATGCCCACGCCGGGCATCGATTGCGGCCCGAACAGTGCCTGCCCCCCGGTGCGCGCCGCGCGCTGCACGATGGCGTCAATGTCATCTACCAGGAAGTAGACGAACCACGAGTCCGGCGCCTCCGCGGGCATGGCGGGCGGTCGAGCCATTAGCCCGGCCAAGCCGCCGGATTCCCCGCCCTGGACCACCCAGTACTCGCCGCTGCCCATGTCCATGCCGTCGTAGCCCCAGCCGAACACATCGGAGTAGAACTTCTTCGCCCCGTCGATGTCGCGGGTGATCAGCTCGTTCCAGCCGTAGGTGTTTGCCTCGTTGACCAGCCCGGCTCCGACGTGGGCCAGTGGCTGCCAGATGCGGAAGTTCGCCCCGGTGGGATCGGCGGCGACCGCCATCACGCCCGCGTCGAACACCTGCATGGCGGGCATGAACACCTGGCCACCGGCCTGTTCGATCGCGGCCACGGTGGCCTCCGCGTCGGCGACGCTGATGTAGCTGTTCCACACCGTGGGCAGGTTCTCCATGCCCGGCGGCAGGCCGCCCAGGCCGGCCACCGTCTGGCCGCCGGAGGTGAACATCGTGTAGATGTGCCCGCTGTTCTCATCGCGCTGTTCCTCGACGTCCCAGCCGAACAGGTCGGTGTAGAACGCGGTGACCCCGGCCACGTCGCCGGTCATCACGTCGACCCAGCACGGGGTACCGGGGGCGTAGCTGGTGCGCTTGGGCATGGCTCCTCCTGGGCGTACGGCTCCGTTCCGACCCTAGGCCTGCCCAGCCGAGGCGCGCCGTGAACCCTCGCCGCTCGTACCATGAACCTCAGACGTCGAGAGGACGGATCATGGCCGAACTGCGATCACGCACCACCACCCACGGGCGCAACATGGCAGGTGCCCGCGCGCTGTGGCGTGCCACCGGCATGACCGACGCGGACTTCGACAAGCCGATTGTGGCCATCGCCAACAGCTTCACCCAGTTCGTGCCGGGCCACGTGCACCTGCGCAACATGGGCGCGCTGGTGGCCGAGGCGGTCGCCGAGGCCGGTGGCGTAGGTCGGGAGTTCAACACCATCGCCGTGGACGACGGCATCGCCATGGGCCACGGGGGCATGCTCTACAGCCTGCCCAGCCGGGAGCTGATCGCGGACTCGGTGGAGTACATGGTGCAGGCGCACGTCGCCGACGCCCTGGTGTGCATCTCCAACTGCGACAAGATCACGCCGGGCATGCTGATCGCCGCGATGCGGCTGAACATCCCCACCGTGTTCGTCTCCGGTGGCGCGATGGAGGCCGGCAAGGCGATCGTCCGCGACGGCGTGGCCCGGCCGAAGCTGGACCTCATCTCGGCGATGACCGCCTCGGCCGACGAGTCGGTGTCCGACGACGACCTGGCCGACATCGAGCGCTCCGCGTGCCCGACCTGCGGCTCCTGCTCGGGCATGTTCACCGCGAACTCGATGAACTGCCTGACCGAGGCGCTCGGGCTCTCGCTGCCCGGCAACGGCTCGACGCTGGCCACGTCCTTCGCCCGCAAGGGGTTGTTTCAGGCGGCGGGCGGGCTCGTGGTGGAGTTGGCGAACCGCTACTACGGCTCGGACGACGAGTCGGTGCTGCCGCGTTCGATCGCGACCCGCGAAGCGTTCGCCAACGCCATGCGGATGGACATCGCGATGGGCGGGTCGACCAACACGATCCTGCACCTGCTCGCGGCCGCGATCGAGGGCGGCGTGGAGTTCACCATGGCCGACATCGACGTGCTGTCCCGGCACACGCCGTGCATCTGCAAGGTGGCGCCGTCCACGCCGCTGTACCACATGGAGGACGTGCACCGGGCGGGCGGAATCCCGGCCATCCTGGCCGAACTCGACCGCGGCGGGCTGCTGGAGCGCACCGTGCACACGGTGCACTCCCCCGACCTGGATTCCTGGCTCGCCACCTGGGATGTCCGCCGCCCCGACCCGAACCCGGCGGCGCTAAAACTGTTCTCGGCCGCGCCCGGAGGGGTGCGCACCACCGAGGCGTTCAGCTCGACGGTGACCTGGTCCACGCTGGACACCGACGCTGAGCTCGGCTGCATCCGCGACGTCGAGCACGCGTACAGCTCTGACGGCGGCCTGGCCGTGCTGTACGGCAACCTGGCGCCGGACGGCTGCGTGGTGAAGACCGCGGGCGTGGTGCTGGACCAGCTGTACTTCAAGGGCCCGGCGAAAGTGACGGAGAGTCAGGACGACGCGGTCACCGCAATCCTGGCGGGCACCATCGTGGCCGGCGACGTCGTGGTGGTGCGCTACGAAGGCCCCAAGGGCGGGCCGGGCATGCAGGAGATGCTCTACCCGACCTCGTTCCTCAAGGGCCGCGGCCTGGGCGCCAAGTGCGCGCTGGTCACCGACGGCCGGTTCTCCGGCGGCACCTCCGGGCTGTCCATCGGGCACGTCTCGCCGGAGGCGGCGCAGGGCGGCGCTATCGGGTTGGTGGAGGACGGCGACCTCATCGAGATCGACATCGCCGCCCGGACCATCCAGTTGCTGGTCGACGATGCCGAGCTGGCCACGCGCCGCGCGGAGCGCGACGAGTTGGGCTGGGCCCCGCTCAAGCGGGAGCGTCCGGTGTCCGCCGCGCTGCGCGCCTACGCCTCGATGGCCCTGTCCGCGGACCGCGGCGCCGCCCGCCACGTGCCGTGATGGCCGAGCGCTAGCCCGTCGGCAGGGGTGCGTACACGACGTACGCGAGCAGCAGCTGGCCGGCCGCGTTGGGGTGGTCGCCGTCGGCGGCGAGCAGCGCGGTCGGGTCCTTGTGCCCGTCGGCGCCCTTGAACGCCGCGTAGGTCGACACCAACAGGGCACCACCCGCCCGGGCGGCGGCTTTGAGTGCTTGGTTGGCCCAGGCGGTTGCCGACTCGGCGGCCGCGACGCCGGCCGGGCCGTAGTCGCGACGCGCGACGCGACCGTCCTGCACCACGTTCCAGTAGTCCAACACCGCGATGGTGACCGGGCCGTCGTGCAGGGCACGAATCCGGCCGATCGCCTGCGCGAGATTGCGCTGCACGCGGCGCGCCACGGGCCGGTAGGCCGCGGCGGCGCTCGCACCCCGCCGGACGGAACCGAACGGGCGGTAGAAGTCGTTGGCGCCGATCATCAACAGGACGGTGGTCGCGTTGCTCAACGTGCGGCGCATCTCCGGTCGTTGCACCTGCTCGAGCAGGTCCTTGGTCGCGGCGCCGGACCGGGCCAGGTTGGTCACCACGGCCGGTCGTCCCGTGTGCCGCGCCACCAGGTCGGCGTAGGTGGACACGAAGTTCCGGCAATCGCAGGCCGACCCAGCGGGCACGGAATCCCCGAGCGCGACGACCACGACCGGCTTCGCGACCGGCGCGGAGCGCGGGAGAGCGACAACGTCCGCCGTCGGGGCGGCGTCGTGCGGGTCGTTCGCGGCGGCCACGGCGCCGATGGCGCAACTCAGCGAGGTGAGGCACAGCGCGGTCACCAGGGCGCGGCGCACATAGTCCAATGGCACCCGCATGCGGACCCCCGGTGGGACGTCTACAACTCGCTGCGGTGCAACACTTCCGCGAGAGTGTCAAAAAAGCCCGAAGGCACGCCCGATACCGCGTTGCGTCCGAAGAAGTGAGGGCCCCCGGACACTCTTCTTCGGACGCAAGGGGTTAGTTGAGCTTGCGGACGGCCTTGCGCACGTCCGCGACGGCGTCGGCCAGCGCGGCGTCGTCGAGGCCGCGGCCGATGGCCAGGCCCGCGAGCAGGCCGAACGGGTAGCCGTTCTCGCCGGCGCCGTGGGCGGCGACCGCGAGGTCCCGCCAGATCGGGGCGGCGACCACGGCGTCCTGGTGCTCACCCAACAGGTTTTGCAGCACCTTGGTCCGCTTCACCAACGTTTTCGCGCCACCGACCGACGGTCTGGCGGCCTCGGCGGCGTAGCGCAGTCGTTTGGCGGCCTTGCGGGCCTCGTGCAGTTCCACGTCGCGGTTGGCGGCGGCCGGCTTGGCCGCCTTGAGGTGGCGGTCGACCCGGCGCTGAGCCGCCTTCACCTCGGCGAGCAGCACCGCAGCGGCCTTGCGGGATGCGGCCGGCTGCAGCGGCGGGTGGGCCACCAGGCCGTCGAGCGCTTCGAGCAGTTGGTGGTACCGATCGGCGCTCAGCGCCTCGAGCAGGGTGGCCCGGGCCCCCGCCTGACGGGGGGCGAACCAGTGCGTGACCCGGGCCTGCACCGGGCCGAGCGCGTCCTCGGCGGGCAGCGTCGCGAGCTCGCTGCGGAACCGCTCGCGCAGCACCTCCAGGTCGCGGGCGTCGCCCGCCGCCTCGCCGAGCCACCGCAACTCCTCGATCAGGTGTTGGGTCCGCTCGCGGTCAAGCACCTTGCCGAAGGCCTGCAGCGCGCTGCGGGCGCGACGGCAGGCGACGCGCAGTTGGTGTACCGCGTCCTCGGTCTCCCGACGTACCTCGAGGTCGTTGCGCCGAATGGCGGCGACCTGCCCGCGCAGATACGCGATCACCACCTCCCCGGCGTTGGCGTTCTTGCCGAGCGGCGGCGGCGGGCTGGGCAGTCGGGAGCCCAGCGCCTGGGCCAACTTCGACGGCGAGTCCGACCGCCGGATGCCGGCCTTCGTCAGCACGGCCTCGGCGCGGTCGAGCAAATTCGGATCACCGTCGGTGCCGAGTTCGACCTCGAACTCCCGCCAACTGCGGCTGCTGCCGTCCGGCAGGGCGCGGGCGGTCACCCGGTCGTCGGTCACCTGCAGCGCGGAACCACCGGAATCGGTGCGCCAGGCGGACAGCGTGCGGTGGTTGCGCACCTCCGCGACCGGGACGAGCCGCCGCCCGCCGAGGAAGGCGCTGACCAGCTCGACGAACTCCGTCGGCGGCGGGCCGGGATCGACCCCCTCACCGTTCGAGTCCGGCCGATCCGGCACCTGGATCTCGTCCCTGGAGACCGGGCCCGCCGGGACCTTGATGTGCCAGCCGGCCTCGTCGTCCCCGGTGCGGTGGCGCATGGTGATGGCCGAGCGGGCCAGGCGCAGGTCCGAGGTGTCGAAGTAGGTGGCGACCAGTAATTGGTCCTCGGTCTCGGGTCTGGACGCTCCGAACAGCGGCGCCAGGCTGGGCAGCTGCGTGCTGGGAGATGCCTCGTACTTGCGTTCGGTCTCGCGGTGGGTGACGGCCATGGCCGAAGCCTGCCCCGGGAAGGTGAACAGCGCGCAGCTGGCCCCGTCGACTCAGCGATGGCCTGCGACAAACCCGCAACGTCAGCGGAACCGAGCGCTATAGCACTCGGTTCCGCTGACGTTGTGATGTATTCAGACGGCGAGCAAGCCGCCGTCCACCGGCACGATCGCGCCGTGGATCTGGCTTGCGCCGGGGCCGGCCAGGAAGCCGATCACCGAGGCGATCTCCTCCGGCTGGGACACTCGGCCGGACGGCGCGTTGGCCGCGAACCCGTCGAGCACCTCGCCGAACGGCTCGGTGCCCTCGGTGCGCACCGGGCCGGGGCTGACCGCGTTGACCCGCACGCCGGACTGGCCGAACTCGCTGGCCCAACCCTTGGTGAGCAGATCCAGAGCGGCCTTGCTCGCACCGTAGGCACCGCCGATCGGGGTACCCCGCACGGCCACGTAGGTGCTGACGTTGATGATCGCGCCGTGGCCACGGGTGGCCATGCCCGGCGCGAGCGCCTGCACCAGCAGGTACGGCGCCTTGAGGTTGACTGCGTAGAGCAGGTCGAGGGCGGCCTCGTCGGTCTGCTCGGTGCTGCCGAACGGGAAGACACCGGCGTTGTTGATCAGCACGTCGACGTGGCCTCCGCCCAGCTCGGTGGCCCGCTCGGCGAGCTCGCGGACGCTGTCGGCATTGGTCAGGTCGGCGGCGGCGAAGTCGGCCTTGCCGCCGGCCGCACGGATCGCGGCGACGGTGGCCTCGCCGCGGCTGCTGTCCCGGCCGGACACGATCACATGCGCGCCGAGGTCGGCGAGGTGCAGAGCGGTGGCGCGACCGATGCCGCTGGTGGAGCCGGTTACGAGGGCGGTGCGGCCGGACAGAACTGCGGACATTGTCTGCTCCCAAGAGTGGAATGAGCGTTACTGGAATGAATGATCCAGAGCCTGCAACAGGCGAAGTGGAATGTCAATTCCAATTTGGGCTAGACTGAGGGCGTGGCCAGCGAGATCGACGCCTGCGGCCCGCGGCTCACCGAGCGCGGGCGGGCCACTCGTGCGCGGATCATTCAGGCCGCCGCAGACCTGATGTTCAGCCAGGGCGTGGCCGGCACCTCGATCCCGGACGTGCTGGCCGCGGCCGGGGTGAGCGCCTCGCAGCTCTACCACTACTTCGAGGACAAACACGCCCTGGTCCGTGCGGTGATCGCGCACCAAAGCGACCTGGCGCTGGACATCCAGGCCCAGTTCCCGCTGGACAGCATCGCGGCGCTGGAGGCCTGGCGGGACGCGATCCTGGCCCTGCAGACCGCCCGAAAGTGCAAGGGGGGCTGCGTGATCGGGTCACTGGCCAGCGAGTTGGCCGACTCCGATCCGGAAGCGCGGGCCGATCTGGCGGCGGGCATGGCGCGCTGGGAACGGGCAATCCACGAGGGCCTCACCGCCATGCAGCAGCGCGGCGAGTTGCGCGCCGACGCCAACCCGGCTCAGCTGGCGCTGTTCGTGCTGGCCGCGCTGCAGGGAGGACTGCTGCTCACCCAGGTACACGAGGACCCGACGCCGGTGAGGGTTGCCCTGGACGGCGCCATCGCCCACGTGACCTCGTTCGCGGCCTGAAACCCGTAACGTCCGGGAAACGCCGGGCGGATAGCGTCGAGCATGGCCGCCTGACGCGCGGAGAAGCCGCGGGTGGATCCCCGGGCGACCGTGGTCGAGGTTTCCACAGGAGGCATCGTGACTCGGGACGAGGTGACCGGCGCGATCGTGGCGGCGCGATTGGCGCAGGGCGTGACGTGGCAGGAACTGGCCGAACTGATCGGCAGGCCGGCGGTCTGGACGACCTCGGCGCTACTGGGACAACACCCCTTGCCACCCGGCGACGCGAAGTTGATCGTCGACGCCTTGGGCCTGGACCCGGCGGTCATCCCGGTGTTGGGATCGGTTCCGGTTAGGGGCAGTGGCCCCGAATTGGCGGCCGACCCAACGGTCTATCGGTTCCACGAAGCGCTGAGCGTGTACGGGGCGGCGTTGAAGGAGTTGATCCACGAGCAGTTCGGCGACGGCATCATGAGCGCCATCAACTTCAGCGTCAACCTGGAGAAGAAGGAACTCGACGGCGCGGCCCGGGTGGTCGTCACGTTCGACGGCAAGTTCCTGCCCTACGACTGGACCGCCGCGCCCTGATCGCCGATCCTGCCATGCCTGACGCTCCGTCAGGCGTGGCAGGTCAGCGGCCGGCCGTCGTTGAACGCGACCATGTCGCCCAGCGCGGCGCGCAGGTCGATGGCGCCGCCGCGCTCCACTCCGTCCAATTCGGCCATCGCGCGGTGCAGGTTGCCGACGAGGCGTTCGGGATCGGTGAGCCCGGGAAACTCGCCGAGGTCGGCCTCTCGGGCGGCCTCCAATGGACTCAACCGGGCCGACCGCGCCTGGTTGGCCAGGGAGAGCACGAACCGCACGTAGCGGGCCACTCGGTCGATCACCTCCGGACCGCAGATGGGGCCGTGGCCGGGCACGATCGTCTCCGCGCCGAACCGGCGCAGGAAGTCCACCGCGTCCAGCATGCCGAACGCCGACCCCATCAGCCAGAACGGCGTCCCGCCGTTGAAGAGCAGGTCGCCGGCGAACAGCACCCGGCGCTCGGGGATCCACACCACCGCGTCGTTGGTGGTGTGCGCCGCGGTATTCGGGTGGATCACCTCACAGCGCAGGTCGTCCACCCAGTGGGTGACCTGCTCGGCGAAGGTGAGGAACGGCGGGGCGAGGTCGATGTGCCCCCAGTCCACCTCTGTCCAGAACGGCGCGGAGAACGGAGTGCCCGCCTCCAGCATCGCGTCGCGGGCGCGGTCCTGGGCGACGATGGTGGCGTCTTCGAACAAGTAGTTGCCGAACGTGTGATCGCCGTGGTGGTGGGTGTTGATCAGCGTGCGCACCGGCGCCGAGGAGACCCGGCCGATGGCCTCCTGCAGCGCGCGGGTGCGCCGTTCGGTGGCGCAGGCGTCGATCGCGGTGATCCGCCGGCGACCGACCAGGAAACCGGTGTTGTTGATCCACCAGGTGCCGTCCGGCTGCACATAGGCGAACACGCCGTCGGCCACCTCGGTGACCGTGCCGAGCGCACCGCTGTCCTGCCCGTGGCCGGTCACTGTGCCTTGCCCAGCAGGGCGAGGTCGACCGTGGCACCCATCCGTTCGGCCACCCGGGCCAGCGACTTCATCGGCCGGATCATCACCTCGAAGCGGGTGATCAAACCGGCGGTGTCGAAGGCGATCATGTCGATGCCCTTGAGCTCGAGTTCGTCCAGTCGCGCGGAGAACTCCAGCACCACGCCGCAGCCGTCATCGGTGGCGAAGCTGCGATGGTAGGTGAAGTCGGTGGCCAAATTCCGCACCGCGGTCTGCAGCACGTGGGCCACCGCCACCGGGCCGGAATAGGGCTTCCAAAAGGCCGGTGAGGAGAACTCGACGTCCGCAGCCAACAACTCCGCGACGTCGGTCAGGTCGAGCGCGGCGACCATGGCGTGCCAGCGGGTCAGGGTCGCGGCGGCCGGGGCGGGCAGGGTGCTCAGGTCGCTCACTCTGTGCCTATGTTTCGCTCGCTACCGCTCACTCTGTGCCTATGTTTCGCTCGCTACCGCTCACACTGTGCCTATGTTTCGCTCGCTACCGCTCACGAATCCTCCTAGCCGGCGCGGGCCACTCCCAGCGGTGCGTACGACAGACCGGGGAACACCGTGGACAACGAGCCCACGCCCAGGCGTTTGGTCACCACCTCGCCGAGGACATTGAACACGTCGTTGAGACCCTGCACGTCACCGCCGTCCAGGTCGGCGTCGGAGGCAAGCGGCACCCACGTGCCGTGCACCTTGTTCCCGATGAGGCCACCGCCGAGTAGCCAGACCAGCCCGCCGTGGCCGTGGTCGGTACCACCGGAGGCGTTCATCGCGACGCGGCGGCCGAACTCGGACTGCACGATCACGGTGACCCGGGATCGCCGCGCCGGGCCGAGGTCGGTGAAGAACGCGGCGAGCGCCTGCGCCGTGTTGGCCAGCAGCGCGTCCAGCCCGAGCGCCTCGCTGGTGTGGGTGTCCCAACTGCTCACGTCCAGGGTGGCCACCTGCAGGCCGACCTCGGCGCGCAGGATCGCGACCAGGTCCTTCAGCGCGGCGGCGGTGGGGCCGTCCGGGTACACCGCGGCGTTCTGCACCGTGGTGAGGGACCGAATCACCTCCGCGGTGGCGACCGCGGACAACGCCTCGGGCACGTCGGAGCTCAACGGTCCGTCGAACCCGCGGTAGAGCGTGCCGAGCGCGGTCATGGCCGGGCCGCGGGACGCGCCGGCGCCCGGGAAGTCGAACGTCGCCAGCGAGGACATGGAGATCTTGGGCTGATTGCCCGCCATGGACATCGGGAGGGCGAAGCCGTCGGCGAGCCCACGGAATGTGGTGCCCGGACCGAGGCGGGCGAGAACCCGGTCCAGCCATCCGGTGCTCACCGAGCTCGACCCGCCCTGCTCGACGAACTGCTGTGCCTGGAAGTGACTGCGCGTCACTCCTTTGTTGCTCGACGCCGGGACGAAGGTCATCTCCCCGGTCGACCAGAGCACCTGGTGCAGCGGCGCCATGGCCGGGTGCAACGCCCAACCGCCGGTACCGTCCAGGGCGATCGCGTTGTTCGGCACCAGCGCCGGGCGCGCGATACGCAGGTAGTTCACGCCGAGGTCGGCCGAGTGCGGGGACAAGATGCGCAGCCCATCGGCGCCACCCCGCAGGAAGATCACGATCACCGTGTTCGGGTTCGACGCCGGCGCGCCGTAGGCGACCCGGGTGGTGACCACCTGCGAACCGACGACCGAGACGCCGAGGGCACCGACGCCGGCCAGGAAACGGCGCCGGGTCAACCCGGCGGGGTTCTGCTCACCGCATCGCATGTGAGGGTCCGTCCAGGATGAGGGCGATCAACGAGGGCAGCAGCCCGTGCAGGGTTGACTTGGCCACCGGGGTGGTGGCGGCCTCGCCGAGGAAGGTCTGCAGCGCCTGAACATGCGCCACGGGCAGCGGAGCACCGGTCAGCCGAACCCCGAGCCGGGCGATGGCGTCGCCACTGTTGGCCGGGGTCCCGCCGTAGAGCGTGGCCTTGTTGGACTTGGCGAACGCATTGGGCCACGAGTCCGCGGACAGCGCGAGGTGGTGCAGCCAGAGCGTGAGCAGCGTGCTGGCCGAACGCCAGGCGGCGGCCACATCGGGATAGCCGTTGGGCGGGTCCCAGGCCAGCGGCACGTTGCCGACCTGCTGGGTCATGACCTGCAGGTACTTCAGCGCGGCGGTGATTGTGGCCGGCCTGGTGTCCAGGATGCGCAACGTGGCCACGATGTTCTCCGCGGGTCGGCGCACCTTCTGCCCCCGCGAGGCCCAGAACTCCGTCGAGCGCAGGATCGTGTCCAGCATCGGCAGGATCTGCGTGCCGGAGCCGGTGTAGGCCTTGGCCACCGCGCCCACCAGGGCGTCGGAGGGGTGGTCGGACACGAGCCGGATGCACAGCTTGTGGGCCAGCCGAGTGGCCGTCGCGGGGTGTGCGGCCAGGTAGCGCAGCAGGGCGTCGCCGCCGGCCTCGCCGTCCGCCGTCGAGGAATTGGGATGGCGGAAGCCGAGCACCCGGACCGCGCCGGTGCCGTGGATCGCCGGGTTGTAGGTGTAATCCAGGGTCCGGGAATCCACGGTGCGCCCGGTGAGCAGCTTGGCCGTGTTCTTCACGTCGGACTCGGAATACACCAACCCGACGGTGTGCAGCTCGAGCAGTTCCCGGGCGTAGTTCTCGTTGACCGCGGCCTTGCTGGACTGCGCCAGGTTCAGGTACAGCAGCATCGCGGCGTTGCGCGCCGAGGCCACCAGCATGTCGGTGAATGAACCCAGGGCGTGCTTGCGGATGACGTCGCGGTCGAAGGTGTGCCGGGTGACCCACAGGTCCGCGCGCGGGCAAACGACGTTGAGGTGGTTGGCGAAGAAGTCGACCAGGACCTCATAGAGCTGGGCGCTGCTCCAGACCTGCAGCCCCAGCGTGACCTGGGTGAGCTGGGTCATCAGGTCCCAGCCGTAGGAGTTGCCACGCAGCTTGAGGAAGGTATGCGCATCGGCGGGGCTGGTGCCCAACAGTGTGGCCTGCGTGGAGACCAGGGTGTCGCCGGCGTATCCGGCGTAGGTGTGGCCCGCGGCGATCTGCGCGGCGATCCAGGCCGGGATCCCGCGCTCGGCGATCTCCGCCCGCGCCGCCGCCGTCGGGCCGAAGGCGAGCCGGGACAGCACGTGGTCCGTGGGATTCGGAGTCAGCGGCGCCTTCGCCGTTGTGGCGCTCTTCGCGATCGCCTCGGCGATCGTCGGATAGATCGTGGTCAAAAGCGGCTCCCTGGACCTAGCGGCTCAGTGAAAGACCACCGTTCGGTTGCCGTGCACCAGCACCCGGTCCTCCAGGTGCGCGCGCAAGCCACGGGCCAGCACAATCTTCTCGATGTCCCGACCCTTTCGCACCATGTCCGCCACGGTGTCCGAATGGTCGACCCGAATGACATCTTGTTCGACGATGGGGCCCGCGTCCAGGTTTTCGGTCACGTAATGGCACGTCGCACCGACGAGCTTTACCCCGCGCGTATGTGCTTGGTGGTAAGGCTTTGCGCCGATAAAGCTCGGCAGAAAACTGTGGTGAATGTTGAGCATCCGCCCGGACCAGGCCTCGCACAGATCCGGTGGCACAATCTGCATAAATCGGGCCAAAACGATCGCGTCCGGCTCCTCGGCGTCGACCAGTTTGCGCACCTCGTCGAACGCCGCCCGCTTGCCCTGCGCGCCGGGCGCGAACGGCACGTGATGGAACGGGATGGAGTGCGCCCGGGTGATCGCCTCCAGACCGGTGTGGTTACCGATCACCGCACGCACGTCCATGTCGAGTTCGCCACCCGCGTGCCTGCCGAGCAGGTCGTAGAGGCAGTGCACCTCCTTGGACACCAGCATGACCACCCGCGGCGGTCGACCGGTGTCGGAGACCCGCCAGGTGGTGTCCGCACCGAACTCCGCAGCCACCGCGGCGAAGCGCTCGCGCAGTTCGTCCAACCCCCACGGCAACGTGTCGGCCTGCACCACCTGGCGGGTGAAGAACCAGTTGGACTGCGGGTCCAGGTGGTAGCCGGCCTCGGTGATCGATCCACCCGCCTCGGACAGGAACGTGGCGATGCGCGCCACGATGCCGGTGCGGTCGGGACAGCCGAGGGTAAGCACGTAATGCGACATGTGGCTCAGTCTTCCGAACCGGTGGGGCGCATCAACATCACGCCCTCCAGCGTCAGGATCAGCACTACCTCGCCGTTGTCGTCGGTGAGCTCGGAGCGGGTGGTGACGATGGCGTCGCCGCGTTCCGGACGCAGGTTCACCTCGGCCACCACGAGCTTGCCGGTCAAGGTGGTACCCGGCCGGACGGGGCGGCGCAGGTCGGCGTGGATGGTCTTGCCCGCCTTCACCGCGGTACGGCTCCAGACCGCGTCGACCACCAGACGCTGGTAGATCCCGACGGTCTGCACGCCGCTGGCGATGATGCCACCCCAGGGGCTCGCCTCCGCCGCCGCCTTACTGACGTGCATCGGCTGCGGGTCGTACTCCCGGCCGAACCCGATGATGTCCGACTCGGTCAGCGTCAACGAGCCGAACTGGAACTCCATGCCCGGTTTGAAGTCCTCGCCGTAGAGCAGATCCCCGCTCATTCACCACACTCCTGACGGATCGTCAGCCCGCGTCGCCAATCCCGTGGAACGCGCCCACCCTATGCAGACGGTGGACGAGCGCCCCGGGGCGACCGGCGGTCAGCCGCTGATGGTGTCCAGGAACCGGGCCACCCGGTCCCGCACGCCCGCCGGTCGGACGGGGAACTCCCCGGCGGCCAGGCTGACCAGATGCTGCGCGGTGGAGAACGCCAGATCTGCCTCGGGCAGCACGTCCTGGGCCTGCACCTCGAAGCGTTCGTGGGCCAATAAGCCCAGCTCCTCCTCGCCCCGATCCAGGGCCAGCAGGGTGGCCCCGGCCTTGCGGGCGTCCGCCAACCGGGACAGCAGGCCCTCACCGGCGGACCGCGCGGCCACCACGAACAGCGTGTCCCGCCGACCCGCGGCTGCCAGCCGGGACAGGTCCACGGCCAGGTGCGGGGGCGCCCCGTCGGGGACCTCGTGCCGGACCAGCGTGGGCACCAGGCCCGGCAGACCGACCGCGCGGGCCTCGTCGGTCAGATGCGCGGTGACGTGCCACGGCTCGTAGTCCGGCGTGCCCACCAACAACAACCCGCCGGGGGTGGCCCGACGCAGGCCGCGGGCCAGGGCGCGGCTGCGACTCATCCAGTCGGTGTGGGCGAGCAGATCGCGCAGCGCCCGGGTGCGTTCGACGTCCACCGCGGCAGTCCACCACGGGGTGTGCCCTCAGGCCGGGAGGCCACGCAAGAACTCGAGCAGCGGCGGGTTGACCTGATCCGGGTGGCTGAGGTTCGACGCGTGTGCGGCACCGGAGATGGGCACCACACCGGCGCACCCGGACAGTCCGGCGGCCAACGTCTGCGCCAGCTCCATGGAGATCGCACCGTCCTCGGTGCCGTGCACCACGAGTGCGGGACAGGTGATCTCGGCCAGGCGGTCGGTGACGTCCTCGCGACCGAGCAGACACCGGCCGGGCTCGGCCAGCAGCGTGCGGTCGCGGGCCTGCCACTTCGCGATCCAGATCTCGTCGAGCACCGGGTCGTCGAGAATGATCCCGGCGATGATCCGAGCCAGTTCCTCGCCGGGACCGACGTTGACCCAGGCGTCGATCATGTCCCCGTAGAGCTCGACCTTGTCCGGTTCCTCGACGCCGGCCTGGGTGTCGATGAGCACCAGCGCGCGCACCCGCTCGGGCGCGAGCAGGGCCACCCGCAGCGAGCAGAAGCCGCCCTGGGACATGCCGCCGATCACCGCGCGGTCCAGGCCGAGCGAGTCGAGCAGGCCGAGGCAGTCCCGGGCGTTGTCCCAGTAGTCGAACGACTTGCCGTCGAAGTCGGTGTCGCCGAACCCGCGGGCGTCCCAGGCAATCACCCGGAACCCGCCGCTCAGCGCCTCGATCTGCGGGGTGAACATCTCGTGGTCCATCAGGAAGCCGTGCGCGAACAGCACGGCCGGTCCGGCACCGCCGGAGTCGGTGTAGAAGATGCGTTGCCCGTTGACCTCGGCGACCGGCATGTCAGTTCGGCCAAACCGGCTTGCGCTTCTCCAGGAACGCGGCCATGCCCTCCCGCGCCGCGGGCGCGGCGGACATCGCGGTCATCACCTCGGCGGCGATCTGGTAGGCGTCGTGCTCCGGGCGATCCAGCTGGGCGTAGATGGTCTGCTTGCCCACGCCCTTCGAGGTGCGACTGCCCCGGGTGGCCAAGGCCAACAGCTCATCCACCGCGCTGTCCAGCTCCTCGTCGGGCACCGCGTAGTTGATCAGGCCCCAGGCCGCCGCGGTGCGGGCGTCCACCGGCTCCCCGGTGAGGGCGAGCTCCATGAGGCGCTTGCGACCGATGTTGCGGGCCACCGCCACCGCCGGGGTGTGGCAGAACCAGCCGCCCTTGCCGCCGGGCAGACAGAAACCGGCGGAGAAGCCGGCGACCGCGAGGTCGCAGGAGGCCACCAGTTGGCAGCCCGCGGCAGTAGCCAGTGCGTGCACCCGGGCGATGACCACCTGCGGCACCGACTGAATGGTGCTCATCAGCGCGGTGCACACCCGCAGCAGCTCACGCACCCCGAGCAGGTCGCGGCTGGCCACGTCGGCGAAGTCGTGCCCGGCGCAGAACACCGGGCCGTTGCCGGCCAGCACGATGCCGGTCGCATCGGTGTCCCCGACCTCGGTGAACGCGTGTCCGAGCTCGACGAGGTGCTCGAAGGACAACGAGTTGCGCCGGTCGGGCCGGTTCATCGTGATGCGCACGATGTCGGCGTCCCGCTTGATGGTCAGGTACCGGTAGGCATCCATTGCCCAAGCTTACGGCCGGCCGCCCCCGAGGAAGATCCAAGAGCGCGGCAAATCCGGCATACCGGCATGATGGCCCCCAACGACTCGCAGAAAAGAGGCCAGCTCGATGAGTGACCCGGGTACAACCCTGCTCGGCCGACCGCTGGACGACCCGGATCTGCTGGCCGCGACGGCCGGCGCCCCGGACTATCCGATCCTGCCGAACGCCACCGTGCTGAAGATCGGCGGCCAATCCGTGCTGGACCGGGGTCGCTCGGCGGTCTACCCGCTGGTCGAGCAGATGGTGGAGATCAAGACCGAGAACCCGTTGTTGATCGGCACCGGCGGCGGCACCCGGGCCCGGCATGCCTACACGGTGGGTACCGG
>DASXPS010000111.1 GCA_036493475.1 Sporichthyaceae bacterium
TGCATGTGCTTCGGCCCGCTTGCGGAACGTTTCAGCAACGATCGACAACACTTCTCCCCCGACGTCATCATCATCGATGCCGGACGCAACGACCCTCCGAGCGACGCCACCCATCAGGCGATCGACAACTACTTCGCAGCCGTGCGGGCGGCTTGGCCGAAAGCCACCATCGTCGACATCATCCCCTACTTCGTGACGAGCACTACCCCCAGCAAACTCACGCCATGGCTCACCGCTGCGGCCGTTCGCAACCACGCCACCATCGAGGATCCGTTCAGCCGAGGCTGGGCGGGGTATTCGGTATCCGGTGGGCAGGCGGGGCCCGACCATGTGCATCCAACGGCAGACGGCTACCGATACATAGCCGAGCACCTCACCGCCGACTTCCGGGCAATGGGCCTGCCGGCAGCAGACGCGAGTGCCGGTCACCCCGCCGTATCGCTCGCTTCCCCGTCGTAGAAATCGGCGAAGCGCTCCCGGAGCTTGTACTTGAGCACCTTTCCGCCGACGGTGTCCGGCAGCGCGTCGATGAAGGCCACGCCCTTCGGGGTCTCGAACCCGGCCAGACGCTCCCGGCAGTGCGCGATCAGCTCCTCCGTCGACACCTCGGCGTCCGGCTTGGCCACCACCACCGCGGTCACCGCCTCACCCCAACGGTCGTGCGGCAGCCCGATCACGGCGACCCGAGCCACGGCCGGGTGCCCGTAGAGCACCGCCTCGACCCGGATGCTGGACACGTTCTCCCCGCCGGACTTCACGATGTCCTTGAACCGGTCGACCATGATCCGCAGGTCGTCCTCGTCGACCATGCAGCTGTCGCCGGAGTGGAACCAGCCGTCGCGGAACGCCTCGTCCGAGGCCTCCGGGTTGAGGTAGTACCCCGACGCGACCGTGGGGCCGCGGTAGACCGCCTCGCCGGGCATGCCGGGCTTGCCCAGCACCGAGGTGCCATCGACGTCGACGACGTCCGAGGCGAGAATCGGGCTCGGGATGCCGACGTAGTTCAGCGCCGGCGCCGTGCGCTGGTAGACCTCGGGCCACTTCGCGGGCCAGAAGCGGTGGCAGGCGATGGTCTCGGTCTGCCCGAAGATGCCGGTCAGGGTGAAGCCCTCGCCGGCGTGCCGCTCGAGCGAGGCCAGGGTGGCCGGCGGGATGGCACCCCAGCCATAGACGAGCACCTTCAGCGACGACACGTCGGGGTTCGTTGCGTCGAGGTGGTTGCTCAGCGCGGTCACCAGTTGCGGCGACCCGCCCCACAGCGCGGTGACGCGGTGGGTCGCCAGGCACGCCGCAATCTGCACCGGGTCCACTCCACGGCCGATCACCAACGTCCCACCGGAGAGGAAGACCGAGTAGGTGAAGGGCGTGTCGCCGACGTGGTAGAGGATCGGCAGGAACGTGGCGGACACCAGGTCGCACTCCAGCCGGAGCCCGCGGGTCAGCGAGAGCGCGAAGCCCATCGCCGCGTAGTGGCTGGAGTGGTGGGAGAGCATCACGCCCTTGGGCATCGCGGTGGTGCCCGAGGTGAACAGCAGCTGCCAGATGTCGTCGCCGTGGATCTCCACGTCCGGCTCGGTGGTGGCCGCGCCGGCGATGAACTCGGAGAACGAGACGCTGCCCGCGACGACGTCCCCGCCGATGGCGATGGTGGCGAGGAGGGGCAAGCCGGTCCGGGTGAGCACCGCGGAGAATCGGGGCCAACACTCGGCGTCGACGATCGCGCCGCGGGGCTCGGCTATCCCGATCAGGTGCTCGACCACGTCAGCGGCCAGGTTCGGGTTCAGCGGCATCGCCACCATCCCAGCCTTCGCGATCCCGAGCTTGGCCAGGTAGCCCTCGATCGAGTTCTCGCACACCAGCATGACCCGGTCACCGGGGGAGAAGCCGCGGGCGGCCAGTGCATTCGCCACCTGGTTGGCAGCCTCATCGGCCTGCCGGTAGGTGAGCGAGGCGAACCGCTGGTCGGCGTAGGCACCGGGCCAGCCGATGATCGCAAGCTTGTCCGGCTGCGCCCAGGTCATCCGTTCCAGCACGTCCCCGATCGAGACGCGCTCGTACCGGTTGACCGCGCGCCGCCCCCGCAGGTTGACGACGTCGATGAACTGTTCCGCCATGCAGGAGACCTCACCAGCTAGGTCACCGATGCCACAAGGGGCAGCCTCAGCCGAACGGGCAGGCGGACGCCATCTCCGCATCGGGGGCCTGGATCTCCTTGGCCCACTTCGGGCCGACCACCGAGGAGTCCGGGATGGTCCCGTACTCCGCCGTCCACGGGGTCATCAGCAGGTCCTCCCGAACGGGGCCGGGGATGAGGCGCCGGCCGCGCAGATAGGCCGCCACCGCCAGCGAGCTGAGCCGCTTCATCACCGGGGGCGCCGGGGGCAGGTCCACGGCCTGTAGCAGGTCGTCGGTGGCCATCGCGCGCAGCAGTTGCGCCCCGAGCGGGCGCAGCACGCCGGGCGCCCAGCGGTCCAGGAACGCCTTCTCCATGGCCCGGGCGATCGCGATGCCGTCCTCGGTGCGCCGGTAGGTGCGTCGTTCGTAGGCGTAGAACCAGGCGCGGAACTCCTCCTGCTCCTCCGGGATGTCCACGCCCCACTGCCGTCCCACCGCGCGCCAGAACAGGAACAGTGCCCGGTTCTCGCGCTCGGTCAGGCCGCGCACACCCATTACCTCGGGCAGCCGCATCGGCTCGAAGCACAGGGAGGCGATCGTGTAGCGGTAGTCGTCCATCGGGATGTCGAAGGTCTTGTGGATCTCCGTCAGCCGAGCGATGGTGCGCTTCCCCTGCGCCGAGCAGGGCCCATCGCGGTAGATCAGGCCGAAGAACAACAGGGAGTCATCGTTGCGCTTGCGCGTCTCGGTGAGGGTGTTGCCGTAGCCGCGGCGCACCAACACCGGGGCGATCGTCTCCACCGAGGTCTGCCGCCAGTAGGCAACGGTGAACAGCGCCTGGTGGAAGAACCCGTCGCAGAAGATCCGGCCGAGCACGAGCTGGGTCATCCGGTGAAAGTCGGTCTCCGGGTCCAGCCGGTCCAACTCGCGTAATACCTGCCGCCGGGCTCGTAATCCGCGGGGTCCCATGGTCGCCTCCATCGGGAACGGGGAGGTCTGAAGTCAACCATTTGAAACGTTAGCGTGTCAATAATGTCCTTGGGTCAGACGGCGCCGGCCGCCGCTACCCCACCCGCGATGATGCCGTCCACCAGGTCCGTCCGCGAGGCGACGAATCCGTCCGCCAGCCAGGCGGCGATGGTGGCCGTGGAGCCGTGCACGATGACCCGGGAAATGACGTCGCGGGCCAATCGGGTTTCGTCGCTGTGGTTGGCGAAGGGCAGCACGACCTCGCGCAACAGCACCACATAGCGCTCCATGGCCTGCTCGCGATGCACCCGCAGTGCCTCCACCGCATTGGCTTCGGCGTAAAGCCGTGCCTTGCGGGGATCCTCTTGCAGGCTGGTGACAATGAGCTCGACCATGATGCGGGAGCGGTCCACCGGGGCCGCGTCGCGCACCGCGGTGAGCACACCCCCCTCGATGGTCTGCAGCAGGCCGTCGAGGATCTCGAACAGCGCCGCGTCCCGATCGCGGAAGCTCTCGTAGAAGTACCGCTTGGTCAGCCCCGCGCGCTGGCAGATGGCCTCGACGGTGATCGGTACCGGGCCGTGCTCGCCGACCAGGTCCAGACAGGCATCGATCAGGGCGGCTCGGCGATCGGCAACCCGATCCTTCGCGCTCACGCCCCGATAGGGACGCACCGTGGTGGTCATGGTCACCATTCTGACACGACATCGTTCTTGACACACAACCGTATCAACTATTTGGATAGGGGAATCACCCGACCCGGAGGTTCTCGTGGCCTGCTGCATCGCCCTCGCCATGCTCATCGCCGTCGTGCGCGGCGCCTGGACCGCGCTGCTGCCCCGTCCGCGACGCAAGGTGCCGCAGGATTTCGCGCCGGCCGCGCACCGCCCGGCGCCCGCCCCCGAGCACAGCCCGGCGGTGCACGCATGACCGCGCCCACCCTGGCCACGGCCCCGTCCGGGATCACCGGCCGGACCACCAACCGGCGGGTCACCGTGCTCATCCCGCGCCCGGCCGGATTGTTCGGCCCGGTCACCGGCGCGCGGTTACGCCGGACCGGCCTGGTGATGGCTGCTTTCTGGGCGATCGGGCTGGCGCTCACCCTGCTGCCGGTGCCCACTGCCTGGCGCGCGGCCGGTGCGGGTCTGCAACTGCCGGGCGGCTCGCTGCTCTACGCCGGTCATCCGGTCTATGCCGTGCTGGCCGCCGTGGGCCTGCTGCTGTCGGTGTTCTTTTGGTGGGCGATGGGCCCGATCGTGCTGCCGCCACTGGTGTGGGCGGCGACCATCGCCGCCGGGGCGCTGGTCGCGGAGCACCGGCCCGGTGCCGGCCGGATCGCGTTCATCGCCGCCGTGGTCCCGTTGGCGGTGGCCGCGGGCCTGGCCTGGCACGTCAGTCGGCACCGCCGCACCAGCGCAGCGGGCGCGCGGCTCAATGAGCGCCTCGCCGATGAGCAGTTCCTCATCGTCGGCCCGCCCGCGCCGGCCGCCGGCCTGCCGGTGGCCGAGAGCAGCCCCGAGGACCTGGCCCACCTGCGCTACGCGCTGGACCTCGCACTGCAGCCGATCGATGAGTTCCAGGGCTTTCTGAAGCTGGATCAGTTCCGCGAGGCCGCACTGCGCTACCAGCTCACCAGCCTCGGCTACGCGCTTTCCATGGCCCAGTTCACCCGCACCCCCGCGTTCGCCGGCTATCACGCCGAGGCGCAGCGCAACCTCATCGAGAAGATGCTCCAGCCCCCGGTGTGGCGCTACTGGGGCCTGGAGAACACCTGGGGCAATCTCGACCGCAACGCCGACCCGATCGACACCGACGAGAACGTCATGCTCACCGGGTTCTGGGGTGTGGCCATCGGCATGTACGCGACCCTCAACGACACCCGCTACTCCTCCCCCGGCGCGTTGACCTTCCGCGACGGCGACCGCGAGTACCGCCACGACTTCACCACCATCGCCGGCCGGTGCCACCGCAACGTGCTCGGCTCGGATTTCGCGCTGTTCCCGTGCGAGCCGAACTGGATCTACAGCATCTGCAACACCTTCGGGCTGAACACCCAGCTGAGCCACGACCGGCTGCACGGCACCAGGTATGCCGCCGAGTCCGCGCCGCGACTGCGCGCGTCCATGGACGCGGAGTTCACCCGCCCCGACGGTCGCATCGTCGGTATGCGCAGCGAGCACCTCGGCCTGACCTGGAACCTCTGGGCGGGCGAGGCCATCCAGACGCCCACCGCGTACTTCATGCACGCCGGTCTGCCCGAGATCGCGCAACGCACCTGGTGGTTGCTGCGCGAGCAGGCGCTGACCATCCGCGACGGGCAGTTGCAGTTCCCGCGCGGCACGGCCAACCGCCTGGACCCCGGCAACTACAAATTGGGCCGGGACACCTTCGCTCAGGTCAGCGCGCTGATGGCCGCCCGCGAGGTCGGCGACGAGGAATACGCCCGCGCCGCCGAGCGCACCCTGGCCGAGCGGGAGCCCTGCCAGGAAAAGGACGGCGCCCGGCGCTACACGGACGCATCCCTGTTCTGCAACGCCTACGGACTGCTTGGCCGGTTCGGGCGGCACGGCGGTCTGCGCGACCTGGTCGCATACGGGGTTCCCGACGCCTGGCAACGCGGTCCGCGACTGAACAGCGCCGCCTACCCGGAGGTGTTGGTTGCCCGCGCGGTCACCGACGGCGCCGGCCTGAACCTGGTGCTGCGCCCCGGCGCCGGCCCGGTGCGCACCACCCTGGGCATCGACCGCCTGGTGCCGCACGGCCACTACGCCGTGCACGGGGCACACTCCGCCACCCTGGTTGCCGATGCCACCGGTCAGGCAACGCTGAGCGTCGACCTCGGCGGGCGCACCGAGATCCGCCTCACCCCCCACCCCACCACCTCCCCGTAACGTCCGACGCTCACGGCGTTCTAACGCCGTGAGCGTCGGACGTTAGGGGTTGGATGGGGGCATGGCCCGGTTGCTGATCGTGCACCACACCCCGTCCCCGGCGATGGCCGAACTGTTCGACGCGGTGCTGCGCGGCGCCACCGACCCGGAGATCACCGGGGTCGAGGTGGTGCGCCGCGCGGCGCTCGCGGCCACCGCCCCGGACGTGCTGGAGGCCGACGGGATCCTGCTCGGTACCCCCGCCAACATCGGCTACATGTCCGGGGCGCTCAAGCATTTCTTCGACCAGATCTATTACCCGGTGCTGGACGACACCCGGAATCTGCCGTACGGCGTGTGGGTGCACGGCAACCTCGGCGTGGACGGCGCGGTCAATGCGGTGGAGTCCATTGCGGGCGGCCTGGGTTGGGTTAAGGCCGCGGCCACCGTGGCGATCACCGGCGCGCCGACCAAGGCCGATCTGGAGACCTGTTGGGAACTCGGCGGCACACTGGCCGCCGGCCTGATGGCCTGACGACCCGTCAGCTCGACCGTAGCTCGGGGTTGGCCGGCGACGGCTGCGGGGGCCCACCGCGCAGGCCGAGGTCGAGTTGCACCACCCGTTCCGGGCGCATCCGCACCCGGCGACCGGTGTCGCCATCGTCCCCCGGCGCGCCCGGCGCGCTCCACTCCAGCTGCGCGGTCCCGGACAGGTACAACGCACGCCCGCCCGCGAAGTCGAGGAACAGCAGCGACGCCTCGGGGTTGTCGACCAGGTTGCCGAGGCTGTTGAACATGTTGTTGCCCGCATAGTCCGGCCACCACAAATCGTCGGTCTCGACGCGCACGAAGCCGGCGTGGCCGCCCTTGTGCGAGGTGTCCGCACCCCGCTGCCGGTGCAACGTGCCGAGGAAGAACGTGTCGGCGGCGGAAATCAGGCTCCGCTGGTCCGCAGTGAGCGCGCTGCCGGCGGAACCGGCGTCGGACGTGGCGCCGGCACCGAGGGCAATCTCCACGCCGCGACGTTGGATGTAGGACGGGCAATTGCCGTAGGCCTGATCGGCGTCAATGACCAGGCCGTGCGCGTCGATCCCGGCCACGGTGCCGTTGATTCGGAACCGACGCGCCGCGGCAAACTCCACCACGATCAGCCCGACCGGACCGCCGACCGCCGGCCGGCCCAGCGGCCCGCGGGGGTCCGGCAGTGCCGCCACCTGCAGCGTCGCCCCGGCCGCCCGCAGGAAGCCGGGCGCCCCGAGCAGCGGCACCGTCCACAGCCGGCCGTCGGCGCCGCGGGCGGTGAGCACCGCGAACGTGCGCTCGGTCAACCACCTGGCGGGGCCACCGTCGAAGTGGGCGGGCCGCAACATGCCCGTCAGGCGCGCGGCGTCCTCGACGACCCCGGCCCGCTGCTGAACGAGCAGTTCGCCGGGGTGGTAACCCGGTGCGGCGGTGGTGGCCATGACTGCTCCCATTCTGCACTAACCTGTTAACATAACTGTAGCAGTTAGATTGTCCGGGTGCGGGCGTAGTGCCGGGCAGCCTTCGCGCGGTTGCCGCAGCCGGTCATGGAGCACCACCGCCGCCCACCACGGGTGCTGCCGTCGTAGAACCAGAGCACGCAGGCCTGGTGCGCGCACTGCCGGACGCGGTCCGGGTCGCGGGCCAGCAGATCGACGTAGTTGGTGGCGGCCAGCCAGGCCGCCCAGCGCGCCGGATCCTCCACCGTCTGCTCGGTCTGCACACCGTCGGCGGTCACCGCCTGACGGCGGAATCCCCACCGCAGCACCTCATTGAGCGCAGCACGCGCGGATCCCGAATGCGACGCCTCCGCGTGCGCACGGATGGCCGCCCGGGCGCGCAGCAGCGCCGCCTGCACCGGTTCGGTCGCCCCGCTGTCGATGCCCTCCAGGTCCAGCCAGGTTCGCAGGTCGGCCGGGTCGGCGAGTGCGTCGACGGGTCCGCGGGAGGCCGTCCACACGGTGTTCAGCAGGTCCATCGCCAACGGCTCGCCGGCCAGTGGACGCACGGTTCTCATGGCACCAGTCTAACCAGAAGATACGGATCGACAAGTTAGTTCCGACTTCCGACGTTCGGAGCCGAGCGGATAGCCGCTCAGCCGAACGGTCCGACTCCGGCACCGTTCGTACAGCGCGGCGGCGAAGCGTGACGGTGATCAGACCTGCACACGCACACTGCGCGCATGGAGGAGTACCGCGGCCGCAACCGTTGGCAGGTTGGCTTGCTCAGCGGTGCGCTCGCCGTCGCTGTGGTCGCCGCGGGTGGCGCGTACGCGCTGAGCCGGCAACTGTCCGGTGGCGGCACCCAACCCGAGGACGTGCTGCGCTCGGGCGCCGTCGCGCTGGCCAAGGTGGACCTGGACCCCTCACTCGGTCAGAAGCTCGCGGTCTGGCAGCTGAGCCAGAAGTTCCCGGAGGCGTTCAACGCGAGCAGCAAGGACACGGTGCTCTCCGAGTCCGTGGTCAACGCCCTGCTGCGCGGCACCCCGCTGTCTTACGCCACCGACGTCAAGCCGTGGCTGGGCGATCGAGCGGCGATCGCGGTGTACCCCGCCCCGAGGAAGGGTGCGAACCCCGAACTCGCCTTCGCGCTGCAGTACACCGACCTCACCGCGATGACCGCAGCGTTGCAGAAGCTCGACAACTCTCGGCACATCAGCTGGGCCACCCGGGACGGCTACGTGGTGGTGGCCGAACAGCCCGAGCAGGCCTCCGCAGTGCTGGCCACGGACGACGCGCACGCCATGAGCGCGCAGGACAGCTATCGCTCCGACATCGCCACGCTGGGCGGTGACCAACTTGCGCTGGGCTGGGCCGATGCGGCCGGGCTCAGCGCCGCGGAATTGGCCACCATCGCGCACGCCGCCACCGGCACGGGTGCGGATCTGCTGCACAGCGCGTTGGCCGCAAAGGCCGTGCCGAGCAGTGGCCGCATCGTCGTCGGCCTGCACGCCGACTCCAGCTACCTGGAGCTGGTCGGTCGCACACTCGGCGCGAAGGGCGGCGGCGTCGCGCACAGTGCCGGGCACGACCTGGCCGGGGCCATGCCCGCGGACAGTCTGGCCGCGATCTCGGTGACCGACGTCGGCGCCGCAAGCAGCCGGATCAGCAGCCTGCTCGGCGCCGAACCCGCCGTGGGCGCCGCGGTCAAGGGCCTGGACAAGCGCTACGGGCTGAACGTCAGCGGCCTGCTCGGCGCCATCTTCGGCAAGGAGACCGCGGTTGCGCTGGGTCCGATGCACGCCAAGACCCCGGATGTCACGTTGCGCACCAGCGGTGGCAACGCCAAGCAGGTGACCTCGATCCTCGGCCTGCTCACCGCCATGGTCGGCGACAAGTTCGCCAAGCTGCGGCGCACCGCGGACGGCTTCGTGATCGGCAACAACCCCAACGAGGTGAAGGCGGCGGCCGGCACCGGACACCCGCTGGCCGACATCGCGGCATTCAAATCCGCGGTGCCGGACGCCGGCGGAGCCGGCCTGGTCGCCTACGCGAACATCGTCGGACTCATCGCGCAGGGCGTGATCGCCCCGGCCGACGCCAAGGGCCTGGAGCACGTGCAAGCCGTCGGCCTGAGCAGTTCCGGCGGCGATAGCCCACAGTTCCGGTTGCGGCTCACCGTCGACTGACGCTGCATCAGTAATCACCGGAGGCCGTACCGTGGCCGAATGCGACCACGGAGCGTGCCGACCCGCGCCCTTGCGCTCGGGGCAGCGGCCGCGTTGTGCTGCGTGGCCGCACGGCCGGACCCGCACGCCGCCCGTCATCCCGCCTTGCTGTCCGCCGGGGTCACCGGCGTGCCCGGTGGTGCCCGGCTGACGTTGGGCCCGGCGGTGACGGTGGTCGACGACAAACCCGCCGACGCCGCGGCACAGCAGGCCTGGCTGGCCGGCGCGCGCCTGCCCGGCCGCACCGCCGCCGAACGCGCCGTCGCCGGTCGGGCACTGCTCGACCTCGGTTTGTTGACCGCCCCCAACGGCGCCACGGTGGCCGCCCCGTTCGGTCCGTGGGACCTGGTCTGGCCGCGCGATGCGAGTTGGGTGGTTGCGGCGTTGGCGGTGTGTGGGCGCGGGGACACCGCGCTGTCCGTACTGCAGTTCCTGGCTCGCGTCCAGGGCAGCGACGGGGCCTGGACCGCAGCGCGTTACTACCCGTCAGGTGCCCCGGTGCGGGACGGCCGGGCCACCCAGTTGGACGCGGTCGGTTGGGTGCCGTGGGCGGTGTGGATGTGGTGGCGTTCCGGCGGTTCCGCGGCGGACCTGGACACCCTGTGGCCGATGGTGCACGCCGCCGCGGATGCGGCCGCGGACGCGCTGCGCGCGGACGGACTGCCCGCTGCCTCGGCGGACTACTGGGAGTCCCCGGAGCGCCGGCCGACCCTGGGCACCGCCGCGCCGTTGCTCCTCGGGTTGCGGGCGGCCGCTGATCTGGCCGCGGCCCGCGGTGATTCCGCGGCCGGCCGGTGGGCCGTCGCCGCGAAGCGACTGGACGCGGCGATCGTCGAGGAGTTCGGCGCCACCGGCTACCGCCGCTACGCCCACCGCGGCGCGGCACCGGACAGTGCCGTGGCGTTCCTGTCCACCCCACTGGCCGGGCCGTCCGACGACGGCCGACTCCAGGTGGCGCTCGCCCGGACCGAACGGGCCCTGCTGATGCCCTCGGGTGGGCTGCGGCCAGGCAACCTTCCGCGGGTGGGCGGCGTGGCCTGGACCCCGGCCACCGCGCTGTTCGCCCTGGCCGACGCGACCGGGCCCGGCTTCGACCGGTGGTACGGCTGGTTGGTCGCGCACCGCACGGTGATCGGTGAGTTCCCGGAGAAGGTCACCGACCGCGGCCAACCCGCCTCGGTGGCGCCGTTGGCCTGGACCGACGCGATCGTGCTGCTCGCGCTGACCGCGCGCGATCGCGCGCTGCCCACGCCGCCTACGCTGAGCCCATGAGCGAGCCATCGGGTCTGGCCGACGCGGCCAATGTCGGACTGCTGAAAGTACTCGGCATCGTCATCGAGTCGGCCAGTGGCGAGGAAGCGACGATCTCGATGGAGGTCGGTCCGGAGCACCTGCAGGCCCACGGCATCCTGCACGGCGGCATTCATTGCACGCTGGTGGAAACCGCGGCCAGCATCGGCGGTTATCTCTGGCTGATCACCCAGCCGGGCGGCGGGCGGGTGGCCGGGGTGAACAACAACACGGACTTCCTGCGCTCGTTCACCGGCGGCCGAGTGGTGGCCACCGCGACCCCGATCCACCGTGGCCGCACGCAACAACTCTGGCTGGTGCTGGTCGCCGACGCACAGGGGAAGCCGCTGGCCCGCGGCCAGGTCCGGTTGCACAACTTCGCGAGTTAGGGACCGCCGGCCAACAGCCCCTGGTGCACCGCGCGGGCCACGGTTTCCGCCCGCGAGCGGGTGCCGAGCTTGCGCATGATGCGGGTCAGATAGTCCTTCACCGTATAGTGGCTCAGGTGCAGGCGGGCGCCGATCTCCCGGTTGGTCAACCCCTCGGCAACCAGCTCCAGGATCGACAATTCCTGTACGGACAGCAGCCGTTGCTCCGGGCGCAGAACCGCCCCGGCCACCCGCGCGTCGATGATCAGCGTGCCGGTGGCCACCCCGCGCAGTCGGCGCGCGAGTTCGTCCACCGGGGTGTCCTTGAGCAGGAATCCACCGGCGCCGGCATGCACCGCCGCGGAGGCCGCGGCGCGGTCGATGAAACCGGTCAGCACCGCGATCCGGGTGTCGGGGCACATCCGGTGCACGGCGTCCACCACGGCCAACCCAGAGCGGTTCTGCAGCCGCAGGTCAACCACCACCAGGTCGACCGGATGTTCGCGCAGGAAGACCATCGCGGAGTCGCCGTCGGCAAACGCGCCGGCCACGGTCATGCCGTCCCGCTCCAGCGTGCGGGTGAGCCCCTCGAGAACGACCTCGTGGTCGTCGATCAACACGACCGAGACCGCGCCCGCCTCCGCGGGAATCTGCGGATCCGTTTCCATGCCGACCGTCACCCGCCGAGGATGGCAATTAGTTGCCGGCGAGGAAAGGGCCTACCTCACTTCACCGCGGCGGACCGGACCGGCCCCCCTGAACTCTTCGTTGCCGGGGGCACCGCGGTGCGCCGTCGGACCGAGAAAAGTCCGTAAAGCACGGCGCCGACCAACACCACGGCAGCCACCGTGAGGATCATCGGCAGGCTGCTGCCGCCGCCCCCGCCGCCACCGGCGCCGGCCACTACATGCGCCGGTGTACCCGCGACGAGCGTCACCGGATAGGTGTGGTCGTACGGCTGCACCGGCGGCGAACCGGGCACGGTCCGCACCCGCAGTTCGAAGTTCGCCGGACCGGGCGCGGCCTTGCCCACCACTGCCTGGTATTCCCCGATCAGCGAGGTCGGGCTCAGCAGGACGAACTTCGTCGCCGGGTTGCCGATGCCGATGGTCACCGAGGTGCCCTGCAGCGGCGCGCCCGAGTCGAAGTCCGCGATGGCCACGGTGGCCTGCCACTTACTGCCGGCAGCCGGCGCCAGGGTGAAGTCGCGCACCAGGACGACGGCCTTGCCCGCGCTGTGCGCCGACGCCGGCGTGGTGCCCGGGCCGATTCCGGCGATCAGCGCCAGCATGCCGACGAGCAGCGCGACCACTGATCGCCCTGCTATCGCATGCGTCCTGGTCATACGTCAGCCTCCTCCGCCGAGCACCGTGGCGGCCACGGTGGACTCGATCAGTTCGTGCAAATACTTCAACAGGGTCACACACACCCCGATCGACGCGGTGCCCGCCAAGAGCACACCTGCGGCCACCCACAGCGTGCGTGGACTGATGCCCACCGCACCGGTAGTGCGTCGACGGGCCTGCACCGGGGCGGTGGCCACCGAGCCGCCCGCGCCGCCGGCCACGACCACGTCGTCGTGCTGGATGTGGCCCTCCTCGTCGAAGTGGACGCTGCGGGACCACATGTCGTCGTCATCGTCGCGGTCGAGGTCGTCGGCATCCTGGGTTACTTGCGCCTGCCGCGCCGCCTCCATCATGAGGATCACGCTGAACGCCGCCATCATCAGGAAGATGGAGATCTTGCCGTAGAGCACCAGGAAGTAATCCCTGGCATACGGCAGCCGGGTAACCGCCTCCCATTTCTGGTGGGAGAACGCGTTGGTGGAATACGGCGCCTTGTACGCGGTCTGCGTGCCCAGTAAAAAGAGCCCGGTGCCCAACGTACCGGCGAACGCGGCCCACATCAGCGAGGTCAGGAAACCTCGACGTACCTCCAAGGTGTGCAGCGTCAGCACCGACATCGTGCGGCGCAACCGTGGAATTGCCAGGAACGCCATAGCGCCCGCGAGCAACAACCACAGACCTGCCATCACGACGTGAAACTGCAGCAGGAACACCTCGAAGGTCTTGCCCTTCACGATGTACTGCAGGCCGCAGGACTCGCACCGCAGCTTGACCGCGTCGGTGATGTTGAGCGTGACGGCGACCTCTTTGAGCACCGTCTGCAGCTGGACGGCGGGCTTGTTCACCGTGCCGTGGAACTCCCACTTGCCGGGCGCGCTGATGATCCCGGTGCACCGATACACGCCGAGCGGTATGTCCGGGGAGTTGTAGTGCTCCTGCTGGCAGTTCGCCGGGTTGTCGGTGGGGTCCTTGCCGGGCTGATTGAAGGTCAGGAAGACGCCGTAGTTGGCGGTCGGCGGGGTTCCGTCGGCGTTCACCACGATGATGTCCATCGTGATGTAGTTCGGCGACACGGCGTGGTCGAGGTTGGCCCGCTTGATGCTGACCTTGATGTTCTTCGGGTCGTAGGGGTCGGGCCCGGTCGCGGCAGAGGCGGACGGGGCGGCCAGCAGACTCCCCGTCAGCAGCAGCGCGAACACCGCCGCAACGAGGCTCCAGCCCCGCACCGATCCGGTGCGGGGCTGGGCGGAGTCCGGGGTCATCTCAATTCACCGCCAGGAACGACTTGTTCCACTTGCCGTAGTACTTGTTCACCCGGATGTCCGCCTCTCGGTACTGCAAGTCGAACCACCGCTGGAAGAACGCGTATCGCTTGTCGTTCTGGACGATCTTCGTCAGCTCGTCCGTCGCCTGGGCCAACGTGAGCTTGGGCAGATCCTCCCGCTTTTCCACGTGTAAGACGATATACACGCTGCCGTCATCAACCTGATAAGGCAATGCTTTCGAGGTCTCCCCCTGCTTCAGCCCTCGCACAGTGTCGATGAAATCTTTCTGAACGGGCGAGAGGGGGGTGACGTCCACCTCCTGGGCCTGCAGGGCCTTGCTCCCGAGGTCCTTGGTGATCGAGAAGAAGTCCTCCCCCTTCTTCAACCGAGTGATCAACTGGGTGGCCGAGTCCTGGTCGTCCATGAACGCAATATCGGTCTTCGACCGGAAACTCGCCGCGACGAGGTCCTGCCGTTGGTCGTAGGCGTCCTGGATCTCCTGCGGATTCACGATCACGTCCGGCAGCAACTTCGCCGCGATCGCCTTGGACAGCAACTCGGCCCGCTGGGCGACCTCCAGGTCCGAGGCCTGAAACCCACCGGCCTGCAGGCTGGGGGCCTGGGCGAGCTCGTTGGCGATCTCCCGTTGCGCGTCGGTGTCCTGCTGGGTGATGCCCCTCTGCTTGGCCAGCGCCTCCAGGAACACCACGCGGATCTGATAGGTCAGCGCGGTCTGCCGAATCTGCTTCGGGGAGACGACCAGGCCCTGCTGTTGGGTCGGGTCCATATCCGACTGCCCCTGGCTGGAGTTCGCGAACTTCTCGTAGAGCTCCTGCACGGTCTTGGAGGTGATCGGCACACCCTGCACGGTGGCCGCGATCTGCGGCACGCCGGAGCTGCCGAACAGCCCGCACCCGGAGAGGGCCAGGGTCAGTGCGAGGGCACCGGCCAGGCCCATTGCCCGCAGTCCACGCCGCATGGCTCGCTGCCTCATTTCTTCGCCCCTCGCTGATCCTGCCCGTACTCCTGCGGGGTGGCCCCCGCGTTCGGGCCGGGGACGGTGGTGACCTGCTTCTGGTTCTTGGCACCGGCCTGGTTCTTGGTGGAGGCCGCCGCGTCGAGGAGTACCTGCTGCGGTGTGCGTCCGTCCGGCTGCGGCTTGTTCATCTTCTGCGCGGCCAGCACCTGCACCAGGTACGGGTCGTAGTCGGTCTTGTCCTGTTCGCCGACGGCGTTCAGCGCGGCGTCCACCTGCTTGTACTTGGGGCTCTCCGGGAACTGGAAGTCCTGACCGGTGGCCTCGGAGATGATGTCCGCGACGGCGGTCTGGGTGATGAGGTAGAGCTTGGGGTCACCGTCCACCCGGGCGTAGAACCCGGCCCCGTTGAACGATGGCTTACCCACCGTCAGTTTCCACGTGTGGCCCTTGTTGTCGCTCGCCGCCACCGAACACACCGGGCCACAGTCCGACACGGCGTTGGGGGCGGTCAGGCCGTACGCGGGATCGCTGTTGTTGGCGTTGGCCATGATCCGGTAGGCGTTCAGCGGAAACAACCGGTCGGCCGTGGTGGTGAGCATGGTGGCCGCTTGTACGGTCGCCCCCGCACCCGGCGTCCACAATCCGTCGTCCTGGGTGATGGTGGCCGTGCGGTTCTGCGCCGTGAACGTGACCGTGTGCACGGCCGCGGGCGTAACGTCGATCGCCGCGATGTTCGGCGGTTTCGATCCGCCGCCGCAGCCGGACAGGCCGCCCGTGGCCAGGCCCGCGCCGAGGCAGAGCGCGGCGACACGCCGGGCCCCTGGCTTGATTACTCGTCCGGTCATCCGCGCTTCAACCTCCAAAGCACGAACGGAATGAAGACCAGGGCCGCCAGGCCCGGGAACACCACACACTTGCGGATCAGCGTGCGACGTTGCGGGCCGGTGATATTGAACTGCGCGTTGGCACCGACGTCACGATAGGCCGAGACGATCTGGTCGTCCTGCGCCACGTACTGCAGCAATCGGATGAAGAACTCCTGATCGCCGAACGCCTTCTGATACTCATTCGAGGCGACGGCGGCGCTGCCGAGCACGGCGATGCGGGTACTGGCCAGCACCGCTTGGGTGCCGGCACCGGTCAGTTCGGTCGCGTTGGTCAGCGCCGCCAGCGTGTACTCGCCCTCGGACTTTTTGATCTTCTTGCCTGCCGCGTCCACCTGGTAGCTCTTCGGGCTGGACGAGACCAGGTGGGTGATCTGCCCGGCGCCCTCGGCGCTGGCGGCCGCGCTCTCGCCGATGGACAGGGTGTTCGCGAAGATCACCGGGGTGTTGTCGTGGTCGAGCACGTCCACGATCGGCGAGGCGGTCGGGTATCGGGAGGAGACGATCGCGTTCGGGTCATCGGCCAGCGACTGCGGGTCCTGGATCGCGTGCGACGACAACTGCAGACCCCACGGCTGGATCAACGAGTTGAGTTGCGGGATGTCCCCGCGAACCGAGTCCGCGGCGAGAATCAGCCGGCCCTTCTGCTCGGCATAGTTCTGCAGCAGCGTGATCTCTTCCGGCAGCAACGTGGTGCGCGGCCCCATCATCACCACGACCTTGCACTGGTGCAGCAGGTCCTGCGCACCCTTGCCGGCCAGAAACAACCGGGCCGGGGAGTACCCGGCGATCCGCAACCGGGCGGCGAACGAGGTCAGGCCCTCCGCACCGGGGTCGCCGAATTGCCGCTCGCCGTGCCCCTGCACGAAGCAGGCCACCGGCGGGTTCTTCTGTCCCAGCAGCGAGATGCCGGAGGTGACCGTCGACTCCACCAGGTCGTCGATCTCCTGCTTCTTGTCCCCGACCTGGAGCAGGTAGGTGTCGTAGTCGGTGATGCCGGACCCGGCGGCCTGCGCCGGGGAGATGTCCGGGTCGATGATGACGCCCTTGATGTTCGCCCCGGCGGCAGCGTACTCGCGCACCGTGGAACGCACCCGGGCCGCACCCTGGCTGATGTCGGCGGTGAAGGCGGTGAGGGTGATCGGCACGTTGCCGACCTTCTTGATGACCTCCTTGGTCGCATCGGACACCGTCTCCCGCTTCTGCGGCGTCAGGTCGATCTGGCCGTCAGCGGCATCAGCGATGCCCGGCGTGGCCAGGAAAACGAACACCACGGCGACCACCGCCAGCACCCGACGGACAATCACCTGCCGGTCGGTGCCGGCCCGACGACGGCTGATCGCGTACAACGCCATGCCCAGACCGGCCAGCGACAGCACCACGAAATACAGCACGTCGGAGTAATAGATGATCCCGCGCAGCATCGGGTCCAGATGGTCGAACGGAGCGAACTGGTCGAGGTGGTGGCGGAAGCTCTCCGGCAGGAAGTGCTCGACCAGGAAGAACAACAGCACGACGAAGCTGAGGAAGGCACCGCTGGCCGAGGTGGCGGTCCGCGAGCACACCGCCAAGCTGATCGCGTTGAACAGCATCACGACCAACAAGACGCCGAGCCAACCCCCGAAGGCCCGGGCCCGGTCCGGTTCGGCGTAGGAATTGAGCTGGGCGTAGTAGATCCAGGAGATCGACGCCAGCAGCCAGGTGAACAGCGTGTTCGCGACGAACTTGGACAGGATCAACGCCCAGCGCGGCACCGGCCAGGCCAGGGTCACCAGCAGCGCACCACTGGCGCGTTCCTCGGCCAAGGCCCGGGCCGCCAGCACCGGGCAGATCAGCCCGAAAAGGTTGACGATGTTCGCGAAGTAGGACGCCAGGTCGGCGGAGTTGTTGGTGCTGACCAGGTTGATGAAGAAGACGCCGGAAATGATGATGAAACCGAACGCGATGGCGTAGGTACCCGCCCATAGCGACAGCGAGCTCAGTTCCCGCCTCAACAACGTGACCACGGTGTACCTACTTCTCCTCGCTGTCGCTGGCCACGTCCTCGCGCGCGTCCACCGTCCCCATCACCGCGTCCCGGAAGGCCTCCTCCAGGCTGTCCGCCGTGGACTCCGCGGCGGTCAGCGGCCAGCGTGCCGACCACGCGCGCACCAGATCGGCAACCACGCGGTCATCCCCGCACTCCACGACCGCCGTCACGCCGCGCTCGTCGGATTCCAGGTGAAGCAGCGCGGCACCGGGAACCAGGTCGGAGTCCTGCGGGTCGACATGGGCGTGCAGCCGCAGCCGCATGCGGATCTTGTGGCCGGCACCCTCCGCCATCTCCGAGGGCACCCCGGCATAGACCAACGAGCCCAGCGACATGACCAGCACCTTGGAACACATCAGCCGCGCGTCGGCCAGCAGGTGAGTGGACACGATCAGCGCCCGGGTCTTCGCGTACTCCTGGAGCATGCCGCGCATATCCAGGATGTTCAGCGGGTCCAGGCCGGACATCGGCTCGTCCAGAATGGTGACCAACGGGTCTCCCATCAGCGCCTGGCCCATGCCCACCCGCTGCCGGTAGCCCTTGGACAGGTTGCCCACGATGCGGCTGCGCATCGAGATCGTCCCGGTCCGCTTCAAGGCCAGCTCCACCGCACTGGCCCGGTCGGCCCGCGGGATCTTCTTGGCCGCCGCGGCGAACATCAGGTATTCCTCGACGCGCATCTCATTGGGGAAGTTCACCCGCTCCGGCATGAAGCCGATGAGCTTGCGGGCCATCGCCGGGTGTCGGGCCACATCGGCGTCGCCCACCCGGATGGAACCGGAATCCCAGCCGGCGATGCCCGCCAGGCAGGTCATCAGGCTGGACTTGCCGGCGCCGTTCGGACCGAGCAGACCGGTGATGCCGGCGCCGAGGCTGAAGGAGACCTCGTTGACCGCCACCCGGGACCCGTAACGGCGCGTCAGGTTCGACACGGTGAGCAACGGCTTCTGGGTCGACGCGGACGTGCCGGGTGGGCTGACCGCGGTGGTGCTCATCAGGTGGGTCTCCTCGGGACGGACAAAACGGACATTAGATAAAGATCATGTGCGATACCGATGCCCAACCTGTGTCGGACCTGTGTACCTGTAGCACGACGAGGGCACCGGGCCCCTCTGCGGGGTCCCGGTGCCCTCGACCGGTAACGACGAATCAGGCCTGCTCAGCCTGCTCGGCAGTTTCGCTGTCCTTCGGCGCCACCTTGTGCGTGGTGTGCTCTGACTTCAGCTGGGCCATCGTGGTCTTCTCCTCGGTGACCCGCACGAAGCGGCCCTTTTCCATGACCATCTGCTTGTCGGAGAAGCCCACCGCAACCAGGTGGAACTGCTCGACCATAACCACGGACAGCCCCTCGTCGCACAGCGCGCGCAGCGCGGCGTAGAGCCGCTCGGCGATGACCGGGGCCAGGCCCAACGAGAGCTCGTCCACCAGCAGCAGTCGCGGACGCGACATGAGCGCCCGACTGACCGCCAGCATCTGCTGCTCACCACCGGACAGCGAACCGCCCGCCTGGTTCTGCCGTTCCTTGAGCCGCGGGAACAGCTCGAAGACGCGCTCGAACTGCTCCTTCATCTTGGCGCCGTTGACCCCGTACGCGCCGGTGACCAAGTTCTCCCGCACCGTCAGCGTCGGGAAGATCTGCCGACCCTCGGGCGACAGCGCGATGCCCATACCCACCCGCTTGTGCGCGGGCGTGCTGGAGATGCGGTTGCGCCGGAAGATGATCTCGCCGCGGGTCGGCGGGATGGCGCCGAGGATCGTCTTGAGCAGCGTGGACTTGCCCGCACCGTTGGAACCGAGCACCGACACCATCTGGCCCTGCTCGACGGTCAGGTCGATGTCGAACAGCACCGGGAGCCGGCCGTAGCCGGCGCTCACCTTCTTGAGCTCAAGCATTCTCGTCGCTCCCCTGCGCCGCCGCGGGCTCCTCGGCCGGGGCCTCGGCCTCGGTCTCCTCCAGCTCGGCGAGAACCTCGTCAGCCTCCTCGGCCAGGGTTTCCGCCTGTGTGATGTCGGTCGTTGTGTCCAGGTCGAGCACCGACCCGAGGTACTCCGAGCGCACCACCGGATCGGCGGCCACCTCGGCCGGGGTCCCGGAGGCGAGCAGCTGACCCTGGTTGAGCACATACACCAGGTCAGCGTTCTCGAGCACGGCCTTCACGTAGTGCTCGACGAGGATGATCGTCAGACCCAGGTCCCGCTGCAGTTGACGCAGCAGGGCGAACAAGGCGTGCGCGTCCTCCGCGTCCAGACCCGCGGCCGGCTCGTCGAGCAGGACGATGGCCGGGCCACACATCAGCGAACGGCCGATCTCGATGCGTCGCTGGCGACCGAAGTCCAGGTCGGACACCCGGTCGTGCCAGTGCTCCTTGATGCCCAGCAGCACGCACATCGCGTACGCGGCCTGTTCGGCGCGGGCCTCGGACTTGGCCGGGCCGGGGAAACCAAGGATGGCGCTGATCGGGTTGCCCTTGATGGCCAGGTGCGCCGCGGACAACAGGTTCTCCCCGACCGTCAGGTCGTGGTTGAGCCGGTTGGCCTGGAAGGTGCGGCCCATGCCGAGCTTGGCCCGGTCCCACGGACGCATCTTCGTGACGTCCTTGCCGAACATGGTGATCTGACCCGAGTCCGGGGTCTTCAGACCGTTGAGCACGTCGAAGCAGGTCGACTTGCCGGCGCCGTTCGGGCCGAGCAGCCCGACGAAGGTTTTTGACGGGGCGGTAATGGTGACGTTCTGCAGGGCCTTGACACCACCGAAGGCGATGGACAAGCCCGTGCCGACCAGGGCGTTGCCCTGGTCACCGCGGTGTGGTGGCAAGAACTCCTCGAGGACCGCGAGCGCGAGATCGCGTTCGGGGTCGATCCCCGCCTCGGAGACGATGTGGCCCGTGTGATCCGCGGCCGTCGTGGCAGTCACTTCTTCTCCGATCCCGCCGAGGCCGGAGCCTTGGCACCCAGCTGCGAATCCTTGGGCTTCGCCGGCGCGGCCGGCCGGCCGCCACTCGACCCGCCACCACCTCCACCGCCGCCGGCCCTGGCCCGACTCTTGGCGATGTTCGCCTTGGCCGCACGTCGCTTCGCTCGAGCCCGGGAATCGAACAGGTCGATGAGCAAGCCGCCCAAACCACGCGGACCGGCGAGCACACCGATGGTCAGGCCGATACCACCGAGCAACTGCGGGTTGATCTTCAGACTCAGCAGCACCTGCGGGATCAACTGGAAGAAGATCGCCACGCCCACCGTCGCCATGATCGACTCGAAGCCCGCGAGGATCGGCACCGAGACGTAGAACAGCGAGTTGAACGAGAAGTACTGGTTGATGCCGGGCGGGTTGCCGTACAGCGGCGCGGACAGCGCGCCGGCGATACCGGCCATGGTGCCCGCGATGGCGAACGCCGCCACCTTGTACATCCAGGGTGAGACACCCACCGCGGCGGCCGAGACCTTGTCGACGCCGACCATGATCAGCGAACGACCGAACCGCGAGCGCCGATAGCGGTACAGCAACGACATGGAGACGAGCAACACCGCCAGGATGTAGTAGTACATCCGGGTGGTCGACTGCATGCTCAGCCCGAAGAAGTTCGGCCGCGGGGTGCTCGGCGCGGACAGACCACCGGTCAGCTTCTCCTTGGTGAACAGCGAGTTCTCCAGCAGAAACTGCAGCGACAGCGTCAGCACGACGACGTAGACGCCGGACAGACGCATCGAGATCAGCGCCACGATCGTGGAAACCGCGACCACGAACGCGATGCCGATGGCCGCCGCGACCGGGAAGGGGAAGCCGGGGCCGTCCTCGCCCGGTTTGTCACCGCGAGCCATATAGCCGGTGATGTACACCGAGGAACCGACCAGACCCGCTTGGGCCAGTGAGATTTCCCGGCCCCACCCGACCACCACCAGCAGGCCGAGGCAGGCGATGGCCAGCACCAGGCCCACCGTCAGGTTGAACGTCCAGTATTCGTTCGCGATCATCGGATAGACCAGGCCGATCGCGACGATCAGGAGCAGCACCGGGTGCACACCCAGCAGGCCGTGCAGCCCCGTGTACCGCGGCGGCACCTCGAGCTTGGCGATTGGCCCGCCGCCGTGACCGGACGCACCGGTCGAGGAACCGGAGTCACCGGATCCTGCTCCGGGTTTCTTCGTTACCTCTGTTGCCATCTCAATCCATTCCCTGCGTGGCTTCGGGCCAGGCGCATGTGTGGGTGCAGCGAGGCCCTAGTGGGCGAGGACGGAAGAACCCTTCTTGCCGAAGCGGTCCACCAGGATGACCACCGAGAACAAGATGAACACCACGATGAGCTCGCGGTAACCGACGTCGACAGACCCGAACACGTCGGACTTCAACATCGAGTCGAGGATCGCCAGGGTGACCGCGCCCGCCAGCGCCAGCGGGATGCTGGAGAAGGCACCGAGCACGCACACGATCAGCGCGCGCAGGAAGATGAACAGGATGCTGTTGGTGTCGGTGCCGACGTAGTTGCCGAGCAAGATGCCGCCGAGCGCGGAGATCGCACCGGACATCGCGTAGACCGTGGTGCCGACCTGACCGATCGGGACGCCGACCAGCTTGCTGGCCTCGACGTTGTCGGCCACCGCGCGCACGAAGATGCCGAACCGAGTGGCCTGCAGCAACGCCGTGAACGCGACCACGATGACCGCCAACAGGATCAGCGTCATCACTTCGTGCATCGTCACAACTTGGATGAAGACATGGAATTTGTGCTGACCGCCGGGCAGCGGCGGCGCGGGCTCACCGGAGGCCTTGTTGTAGCGGAAGATGATGCCGACCAACAGCAGCATCATGCCCAGTGCGAAGTTGGTCAGCGTCACCCGTGGGTACAGCGCCAGCTTCGTGCTGGTGACCAGGTAGCCGTACAGCGCCGCGACGGCCGCTCCGGCAAGCATCAACCCGATGATCACCGGGATGCGTGGCAACTCCGGCCGGTTGGTCGACGTGCCGGACCCGGCCAACAGATCCTCACCGGTGTTCAGGTTCGGCGAGCACAGGTACCAGAACAGCAAGGTACCGGCCAGCACGATGCCGCCGTGCACGAAGGCGATGGTTCGGCTGATCCGGTAGCTGAGCACCAACGAAACCGCGATCAGGCCGTACAGGCCCGAGGTGGTGACCCCGTTGACGATCGACGGTCCGAACGTGTGCTGATTGAAGGAGAGAGCTATCAGCGAATCCATGGCGCGTCGCCGCTGCCTTCCCTGCCGCCGACGAGGACGGCCGTAAATAGTGCCTCGTTCGGAAACGTGGCATGGCCGAGGAAGGCACAGTACTTGTGGGGCCTTCTCCGGGACCAACGAAACCCGAACAGGACGGTTACGGGACAGTCCGGGACAGTTTAGACCTCGGGACGGGGCCCCGGACCATGGCGGTTTTGGCTATTTCCAGCGCCCGCCGGGCGGGGATAGCCACAACGTGCGATGGCTCACCGAGCACCGGCACGCAGACCGTGAGCAGGACCCCGCCCAGCTCCGGGGAGCAGAGCACGCTCAGCCGGCCGTCCACCCGCTCGGCGTTGGCCAACAGGCTGTCCAGGCCGAACGAGCGTCGCTGGGCCATGCTCGCGCGCAGCGCAGCGGGGTCGCCCGTGCCGTCGTCGTGTACCTCCACGGTCCACCAGCGGGGACCTCGGCGCAGCACCACCAGCGCGTGGGCGGCGTCCGCGTGCTTGCTCACATTGGCCAGACCCTCGCGCGCCGCGCGTAGCAGCACCCGCCCGGCCGGGGCCGGCGGCTGCGGCCCC
>DASXPS010000112.1 GCA_036493475.1 Sporichthyaceae bacterium
CCTACGGTGCCGGTGTGCTCAATGCGGCGGATGCCCATCCCGTGCGCACTCGATGGGCGAGGCCTGCGCGGCAGCGGTCGGGGCGCTGCTGGAGTTGCCCCGGGCGGCGGCGGCGGGCCCGCCGGTCAGTGGCAGCGCTGCCCCACGGTGTAGTCGTACTCCGGGCCGGCGACGTCGTCCGGGCCGAGATTGCTACCGGCGGTGGCAATCGGGTCGCTGAGCCGGTCGCCGGGACGCGGTGAACCGACCGCGGCCAGCGGGACGGTCATCACCACGGTGCCCGGCGTCCAGCTGACCGGGATTTTCGTCGGCTGCTTCGGCTCCTTCGGCGGCGTGGCCGGTTCCGCCGCCTCATCCTCGCGGCGGTCGGTGTCCACCGATCCGCTGACGTGGCCGGTCGGTGCCGCGGTGGCGGTGGCCTCGTAGGTGATCCCGTCCCGGACCCAGCTGACCGTCACCTCCTTGTCCACCGAGCCGAGCGGCACCGTCGGGGTGAGCTGGGGGCCGTGCACCGTGATGATCAACGACCTGCCGTCCCCGCTCATCGTCATGGCGGCGTCGGTGAGGTCCTGCCCCTTGCCGCTGTCGCCGAGGAAGGTGGGCTCGATGTTGCCTGCCGGTGAGGTTCCGAACGGTTTGCAAGCCACGGCGTCGCCGGTGGCCGGGGCGGGCACCTTCCGCGCGCGCGCGTGCTTCTGCGGGCGCGTGCCACCGGCCAGATCGGCGGCGAGCTTGGCGACGTCGGGCGAGCCGTACCCGCTGGTGTAGTTCCAGCCGGGCCCCGGCAGGTAGAGCCCGTTGCCGCCGAACTCGCCCTCGGTGATGGCGTGCAGATCGGCCGCGCGTTGGGCGGGAGTGAGCTTGTAGATGGCCGGTGCCGCCGGGCCGATGGGGTGCGCGGCGGCTGCGGCAATGCGCGCCCACATGCCCATCATCAGCGGGCTGGACAGGCTGGTGCCGGCGGCCACGTCGGGCTTGTTGTAGTTGATGATGTTGAAGGCCTGGGTGGTATTGCCGGACAGCGCGGCGATGTCCGGCACCCCGCGGCAGATGGTGCCGGGCGGCAACGGCACGCCGTCGGCGTCGGTGAGCAGGCAGGGCCGGTTCACGTGCGATTCGCTGCGCTGCCAGGCCGGCTCCGGGATGAACAACGCCGAGCCACCCCCGGTGAAAGCCCAGGCCTGCTCGTCATTGCGGGTGCCGCCCTTACCGAGGTCCAGGACCGTGCCGCCGACGGCGGTCACCCACGGGCTGGCCGCGGGATAGTTCTGCGCGGGCACCGGTTGCACGAGCACGCCATTGCCACCGCCGACCACCGGGGCCGCCAGCGCGGCGCACCCCGAGCCGGTGTCCCCGGACGAGGCGAACAACGTGCGGCCCTCGGTGAAGGCCTGCATGAGAGACTTCTCCGAGGCGTCCTGAATGTTGTTGCCCAGCTGTAGCACCAGGTCGTCCCGGCCGGTCTGCGTCCCGGCGGGCATTGCCTCACAGCCCCCGAAGCTGGCGTTCATCATCGTCGGCCCGTTGGGATCGTTGGCCCAGTAGGCGAAGGCGGCGATGATGTCCGCGTCGCCCAACGACTTGGCCGTGTACAGGGCCAGCTCGGACAGGCGCGGCGCCATACCGGTGGACGACTGGCTGTCCAACATCCACTCGATGCCGCCCTCGTTCACGGCGAAGTCGTCGGGCTTGCCGGGTGCGGTGAACACCGTGCTGACCGGCACCCGGGGGAGGTTCTCCTGCGTCTCGAACACCCGCAGGCTGCCGATCACCGGTGCCGTGTTGCCCACCATGAACACACCGGCGCGGGAGCCCTGGCCCTCGTTGTCGGCCGGCACGTCGTAGGTGCGCCACAGCGAACGCACGTCGATGAGGCCGCCGAAGGCACCCGCGGCGGGGTGCACCGCATGCGCCGGGTGCGTGGGCAGGCCGAAACGGTGGAAGGTCTCCAGGCCGAGCACCGCTTTCACTGCGAGGTCACCGGGGACGGACGGGGCGCGGTCGTTGGCGAGGAACTCGGTGGTGCCGACGCGATAGGTGCCCAGCTTGAGGTCGAACAGCCGCTGCAGTTGCGCCACGGTGCCCGAGGCGTGCAGCAGGTCACCGGTGCTGGACTGCTCCTGCGCGGTCAGGCCGCCGGCGCGCAGCCAGTCCAGCGCCCGGCGACGTTGCCCCTCGGGCAGTGCGAAGCGGGCCGCGTACTGAGTCGGGGTGAGGAAGTGCCGGTACTGCGGGGAGTGCGCGTCCACCACGGCATCGGCCAGGGCGCGTTCCTCGGCGAGCTTCGGGTCGGCGAGCACGACCTCGATGTCCATCCGGTGCGCGGGATCGGCCGCGCCGAGGCGAGCGCTGAGCAGGTTCGCGGTGAGCACGTCGGCGGTGCGGTGGGAGTCCGCGGCGCGGGCCACGCCGCCCGGCGCGTACCCGACGACCAGCGCCGCGGCCGCGGCCAGGGAAACCCACGACGCCCTGCGGCGAACCACCATCCGAACCTCCGGGTCGAGTTGAGCGGACGATCAACCCACATCCGGATGTGCCGGCGCTACTTCGGGCTCTGGGGTGGAGGGTAAGTGGTCATCTTGTGAAATGGCAGGACGAGGGCTATTTGGTGGGGGTTGCGCGCCCCCGGCGTAACGAGCGCAGCCCCAGGACCACCACCAGGCCGGCGCCGATCGCGATGCCGGTGGCCACCGGGAAGTGGTGTTGCCCGGACACCGGGCTCGTCCCGGCGAATCCGGCGGCCGCGGGCGCGGCGCCGGGCGCAGCCGTCGGGCCGCCGTCCTCCGCGGAGAGCACCGACGCGGACAGCGGGGCCACCAACTCACCCACGGCCGGCGCGTTCAGATGGGCGAAGCCCCAATCGAGCAGGATCTTGGCCTGGCCGGCCACGTCGGCGGGCGTGGTCATCAGGGTGGCCAGGACGGTGTGCCCGTTCCGGGTGGCCGCGGCGATCAAGGTGTTGTGCGCCAGCGTGGTGTAGCCGGCCTTCACCCCGATCGCGCCGGGGTAGCGGTTGATCAGCCGGTTCTCCGTGTACATGGCGAACGGCTTGCGGGTCGCCTTGGTGCCGGTCGTCGTCTGGTCGCCGGGGAAGTTGTGGCGCAGCGTGCCGAACCAGTGCCGCAGGTCGCCGCGACCCAGCGCGGCCCGGCCCCACAGGGCCAAGTCGTAGGCGGAGGAGAACTGCCCGTCGGCGTCCAGGCCGCTGGGGTTGCGCACGGTGGTGTCGTCGGCCTGCAGCCGATGCGCCTCGGCCTGCATCATCCGCACGGCCTTGGTCACGTCGCCGTCCGCGCCGGCCTTCGCGATCGCGTTGGCGGCGTCGTTCCCCGAGCGCAGGAACAGCCCGTACCAGATGTCGTTGAGGGCGTAGGTCTGCCCGGCGACCAGCCCCACCCGGGTCCCGTCCACCTCGGTGTCCGCGACGTCGGCGGTGTAGCTGCTCGCTGGGTCCAGCCGGGGCGCCATGGTCAGCGCCAACAGGGTCTTCTGGGTGCTGGCCGGCCGGGCCGGGCGATGCGGGTCGTAGGCGGCGAGCACTGCGCCGGTGTCCGCGTCGGCCACCAGCCAGGACTGCGCGGTCAGCTTTGGCAGCGGACCGGCCGACGGGTCGTCGATCGGACCGTGCTCGGCCATGCGTGGCCCGCCGATCGGGGCCGCGACATCCGCCCGGGCGCCGGTCAGTGGAGCGCAGGCCAGGCTGAGTGCGGCCGCGCCGGCCAGGGCGCGCAGGAGGGCTCGCATGATCGCCAGGGTAGGGAGCCACTGCCGGCGCGGGGCGGTGATAACCGATCCGCAATCTTCGGCGGGTCGTGCGCTCGTGGAATCCTCGGGCACGTTGACCGTTGGATGGCGAAGGGGTGCATGCCGGTGTTGCTCGCCGCCGCGCTGACCGCCGGCGGCCTGGTGATGCTCGACCGCGTGGTGCTGCTCGTCGCGTGGGCGGTGGCGTCCCGTCGGGTGCGCGGGTGGCTGCCGCCGGCCGAGCGGGTCAGCGTCCGGGTGAGCGGTTTCCCGATCCTGGCGGGCCTGGCGCGGGGGCGAGTGCACACGGTCCGGCTGACCGCCCACGGCGTGCGCGCCGAGGGTGTGCGGCTGGCCGAGTTGCGGGTCGAGGCCCGCGGCGTCGCGTTGCGCCGTGCAGTGGGGGAGATCCAGCAGGTGCGCGGTTCCGGGCTGATCGAGTACCCGGCGCTGAGCGCGGCCGCGCCCGGCGTCACGCTCTCCAGCGGTGGTGACGGGACGCTGTGCATGACCACCGGCGTCGGCGTGCTTCGGGTCTCGGCCACTGCGCGGCCGAGCATCAGCGACGACCAGTTGCGGTTGGACCCGCACCTGCTGACCACCCGCTTCGCGCCCGGGGTGCCGCTGCACGCGCTGCCCACGCTCACCTATCGGTTGCGCGAACTCCCGCGCGGGTTGGTGTTCGAGGTGGACCCCGGCGAGCGCGGCCTGCAGCTCCACTTCGCCGGGACCGGGGTCGCCATGCGGTAGTCCGGGTCGGTCAGCGGGGTGGGCTCGCTGACCGACCCGGCGCATGTGCTAGGCCGGCAGTGCAGACCGACAGCCGCGAAAGTAGAGGGTTCGCCTTGACCGTGACCGTGCGCGACGTCCCCCAGCACCATCGCTATGAGATCTCCGACGGTGAACAACGGCTCGGCCTGTCCACCTACACGCTGAACGGCAGCACGATTGCGTTCACCCACACCGAGGTGGACCCGGCGTTCGGCGGCCGCGGGCTGGGTAAGCAGTTGGTGCAGGCGGAACTGGAGGACGCCCGACGGCGTGGGCTGTCCGTGTTGCCGATGTGTCCGTATGTGCGCAAGGTCATCGCCGAGGACCCGGCGACCTACCTGGACCTGGTGCCCGCCGCGGAACGCGCACAGTTCGACCTACCTGTCTGACGGACAGTCAGTCAGTCAGATACCAGCGTCGGACAGCGCCTGCAGGGTCTGGCGAATCGCTCCGGCGAGTCTCGGATGGTCGGATTCGAAGCGACCCTCCGCTCGCTCCAACGACGCCGAGAATCCGCGCGGTCCGGCGGGTTGTTCGCCGGCCAGCTGGGCCTCGACGGTGCCGTGCAGGTCCGCCAACTCCTGGCGGTCCTCCGGTCGGGCGCGGCCCAACGCGGTGGACACCTCGTCGAGCAGATGGCGCAGATGGGATTCCACGGCGCCACGCTATCCCGGGCCGGCGGGCGGGCGGCCGCCACTCGCGCCGTCCACCACGGGACCGGGCACGTTCGGGAAGCGGAACTTCACGGCGTCCCGGCCCGGTTGGCAGACCAGCGCCTGCCCGGTGTCCTGCAGGGTCAACGCCTGCACCAGGGCCGCGGCCACCTGGGTCGGCGCCATCACCGGGAAGTTCGCCGCGGCCATCGCCGCGCGCCAGGAATCGGTCACCAAGGGGGTGTCGGTGATGCCCGGGCAGACCAGGTTGATGCGCACGCCGGCGTCGGCCAGTTGCGGCGCGATGCTGCGCACGAAGCCGACCAGCGCGTGTTTGGTCAGCGCGTACACCGGGTCGGTCGGGAACGGCACCAGGCCGGCCAGCGAGGCGGTGACCGCGATGGCGCCCTGCCGTGGACCGAGCAGCGGGGTCAGCGACCGGATGCCGTGCACCACGCCACCGACATTGACGCTCAGCGCGCGCAGGTAGGCGGCCTCGTCGAGGGCGGCGAGGTCGGCCTCGCCGGTGAGCACGCCGGCGTTGAGCACGGCCAGGTCCAACCCGTCCGCGGTGGCGCCGGCCGCGAACTCCTGCCAGCCAACGGGATCGGCGACGTTCAGCATCACCGCGGTACCGCCGACCTCGCGCGCGGCCTGCTCCGCGCCGGCGCTGTCGATGTCCGCGACCACCACGTGCGCGCCGCGGGCGGCCAACAGCCGCACGGTCTCTCGCCCGATGCCGGAGGCGCCGCCGGTGACCACCACACGTTTGCCGTTCACACCTGCTCCTTCTGACATTCCGTCAGCGTTGCACGGCCTTGATGACCGCCACGCAGATGGTGGACCAGTCCGTCGCAGTGTCCGGCGCGGCGGCGAGGTGCACCATGCGCACCACCACCCAGGCGCGGGCGCGCTCGGGGTCCAGCCCGCCCACCTCGACCAGGGTGTCGAAGCGGCGGCGCAACGCGGCGCGCACCTGACCCGCGGTCTCCTCCCACCGGTTCCACAACATCGGCGCGAGTTCGTAATGCGGGTCGCCGGACAACGGCTTGGGATCGATGACCAACCACGGCTCGCGTTGTGCGGCGAGAACATTGGCGTAGTGCAGATCGGTGTGGATCAGCGTGCCCGCGCTCGCCGGGTCGGCGGCCAACTCCGTGCCCAGTCCGATGGCCTGCTCGACCAGGCGGCGGGGCAGCGGGGACACGGTGTTGCGCAGGCTGTCGGTGGCCGCAGTGATGAGGTCGGGCAGCCGGCGCAGCTGCGGCGGCGCCGGGATGTGCAATCGCGGATAGAGCGCGCCGACGACCTCGCAGGCCTCCAGATCCCACACAGAGGTGAGATCGGTGGTGTCCAGCCGCTCCAGCAGCAGCGCCGCGCGGTGTGGGTCGGCGCGCAACAGTTCCGCCGCCCCATCGCCGGCCCAGTGCCGCAGCGCCAAGTGCTCGTGCGCGCCGTCGGTGTGCGGGAAGGCGACCTTCAACGCGGCGGGACGGCCCTCGGCGGTGTGCACCGGAAGCACCAGCGAGCAGAACCCGTGTGCAGGCGGGGCGTCGTCGGCGGTCAGTTCCCACTCACCGAGCAACTCGGTGACCCGGTGCGGCAGCACCTCCAACCAGGACGTCCAAGTCGGGTCCCGCCGGGGGTTGTCCGCGAGTGCGTCGGGAATGCGCACGGCCCTCAGCGGCGGATCAGGTGGCGCAGCATGGACCAGGTCGTTCTGGCGCCCATCACGGTGGGATCGAAATACTCCTTCCACGCCACGACGCGGTCACCCCGGTAGGTGAGCACGCCGGCAACCGGCGCGGACACGATGAGGCTGCCGTCGCGGCGACGCACATGGTCGATGCGCTGGGTGTGCACCACGTCGCCGGTGACCGCGATGGACAGCAGCTCCACATCGATGGTGTCCAGTCGCAGCGTGCGGCGGGCCAGGCGCAGGAAGCTCAATGCGGACTCCAGGCTGTGCGTGCGCCACATGGGGCGCTGATCCCAGTCACAGCCCGGGTCGAACTCGGTGGCGAAGCCCTCGCACATTCCCTCGAACGAGGTGCCCCAGGAGGCAAAGAAGGCGGTGGCGCGCAGCTCCAGCTGCAGTTCGCGGTCAGTGGCGGTCGGCATCGGCGTCCTTTCGTCGACGTTCATTGTCGAGCAACCGACACCGCCCGCGCACGCGGGCTCATCGGACAAACGGACGAATGGGTTGCGGTCGGCGGGGAAGTCGTTCTGTGCAGGCCGTTGAAGAAGGGTGCCCGATGCGCATTTCGCTCAGTGAGCAAATCAGGTTGGCCGCCCTTGAGCATCATCTCGGTGATCAGTACCCGGATCTCGCCGCCGAGATGAAGGTGTTCGGATACTGCAGTGAGTTGCCGTCGGCGGGGCGGCAGCATTCATTCGGGCTGAAATCGTGGTCATGGGCACGTCACATGGCGCTGTGGATGGCCGGTATCGCGGTAATCGCGATGCTGGCGCTGATGCTGTTGCCGGTGCTCGCCGGCCCGACGCGGTGCCCGCAGCCGGTCGCCGGCAAGGCGCATTCCGATGTTCAATCGCCCGCTGCGTGCGCATCACCACACGCCGGCGGTTGAGCCGCCGATCGTCAGTGGCGGAGGGCTGGGAAGCCTGACTCACCCGCTGCGTCCGGCCAACGCGATGCAATAGGTGCGGGTTGGCCGGACGCATTGGGCTCTGGACATGCAAGAACCCCGATGCCGTCGTCCCGGAGCGGCATCGGGGCTTTCTTACAACGCGGAGACCGGAGTTCCCTCAACGGGCCCCGCGCTATTGCGGGTAGTCCAGGGATCAGCCGGCGACGACGGCGGTACGCGTGCTGCGCGCGGCCTTCGGCTCATCCGTGCTGACGACCTTGGCGTTGAGGCCCTTGGTCAGGTTCAGCGCGAACTCACGCTGGTTGGCGAGCAGGCGCTCGGCGAAGTCGAAGTAGCTGTCGACCAGCTCCGCGGGGCGCGGGAAGTACTCCGCGAACGGGTTGTTGAGGTTCTTCGTCGGCAGGTCGCTGTTGAACTTGCGCGCCGTGTCGGTCCACTGGTTGACGTTATTGATCGCGAATTCCTGCGTCTGGCGGACCGCGTCGAGCACGTTGTCCACCACGGTGCGGCTGAGCTGAGCGGTGTCGGTCATCTCGTTGTCTCTTCCCATCATCGGCTGCGTACTGCTTGCTAGATTTATACAGCACTCTACATGAAATGCCAAGCGGTGCGGGTTACCGGACTGCTAACTATGCTGAGCGCGTGTCTGAACAGTGGGAGCGCCAGCTCGAGGCCCTGGGCTCCTACATCCGCGCGCAGCGGAAGGTGGCGAACCTCTCACTGCGTCAGTTGGCCGACCTGGCAGCGATTTCCAACCCCTACCTCAGCCAGGTGGAACGCGGTCTTCATCAACCCTCCGTGCGCGTGTTGCGGTCGATCGCCCAGGCGCTCAACATCTCCGCCGAGACTCTGCTTACCCAGGCGGGGCTGTTCGGTGAACGTGATGGGGAACGTGACGAGGCACACGCTGCGGCCGGTCGGGTGGAGGCCGCGATCCGCGCCGACCCCCGGCTCACCAAGGCGAACAAGCAGGCCCTGATCACCGTCTACCGGAGCATGCTGCACAACGCCTGATGCTCGATCAGATCGACGCGGTGTCCCGCCCGCGAGCGGACATCAGCCGCGACCCTGGTCGCGGCCGGGGGACACCGGGAGTTCGTTGAGGCCGCGCAATACCAGCCCGTCACCGTGCCCCCAGTGCAGCTCGGACATCTCCACGGCCAGTCGAAGGTCCGGGAACCGGGTGAGCAGCGTGGTGAACGCGATCTGCCCCTCCATGCGGCCCAACGGCGCGCCCAGGCAGAAGTGGATGCCGTGGCCGAAGGCCACGTGCCGCTTGTCCTCCCGGCCGATGTCCAGCGCATCCGGGTCGGCGAAGCGCGCCGGGTCCCGGTTGGCTGAGGCGATCGAGATCAGCACCTGGTCCCCGGCCGGGATGGTCACCCCGCCGATCTCGGTGTCCACCGCGGCGTAGCGGAACGTCGAGTGCGGCACCGGCGCGTCGTAGCGCAAGAACTCCTCGATCGCTGCGGGAACCAGGGACAGATCCGTCTTCAGCATGGCGAGTTGCTCGGGGTGCAGCAGAAGGGCGGCCATGCCGTTGCCGATCAGGCTGGCGGTGGTGTCGTGCCCGGCGACGAACAACTGGAACAAGGTGGAACACAACTCACGCTGCGTCAGTTTCGCGGAGCCGTCGCGCGCCTCGCCCAGCGCGGTGATCAGGTCGTTGGCCGGGTGTTCCCGCTTGTATGCGGTGACCTGGTTGAGGTAGTCGATGATGTGCTTGGACCCGGCCACCGCCTCCGCGGGCGGGCCGTCCTCGGTGCCGGGCAGGAACAGCGCGATGAACGCCTCACCCAGGGGGGCCCGGTCCGATTCCGGGATGCCGAGCAGTTCGCAGATCACCGTGTACGGCAGGGGAAAGGCGAACCGCGCCACCAAATCCACGGTGGCCTCCGGTCCGTCCTTGGCCAGTCCGTCACACAGTTCGTCGACCAGCTCCTGCACCCGCGGCCGCAGGGTCTCCACCCGGGCCGGGGTGAACGCCTGGGCGACCAGCTTGCGCAACCGGGTGTGTTCCGGCGGGTCCATGGTCAGCACATGCTGGGCCAGTGCCGCGCCGGGCAGCCCTTCGGCCACCACCTCGGCGTCATCGGCCATGGCCTTGTTCATGTCCTTGGAGAACCGCGGGTCGTTCAGTGCCTGCTTGGCGTCGGCGTAGCGCAGGATCAGCCACGCCTCGTGGCCATCGGCCAGCCGCGCCTTGTGCACAGGAGCCAGTTCCCGCACCTCGGCAAACTGGGGGAAGGGGTCGTTCAGATCAAGGCCGCCCCGGCCCCAGGACTGCAGTGCGGAATGCGAATTCATGCTCGATCCTGACACGGGTGCGGGGCGTGCCGACTGATCAGGCGTCAGTCAGGCGCCCGTTGAGGTAATCGTCGTAGGCGCCGAGGTCCAACATGCCGTGGCCGGAGTAGTTGAACAGGATCACCTTCTCCTCGCCGGTTTCCTTCGCGGCCAGGGCCTCGTCGATGACGGCGCGGATGGCGTGCGCGGTCTCCGGCGCGGGTACCGAGCCCTGGGTGCGGGCGAACTGCACCGCGGCGTCGAACACCTTGCCCTGCGGGTAGGCCACGGCATCCATCCAGCCGTTCTTCACCAGGTTGCAGATGATCGGGGCGTCACCGTGGTAGCGCAGCCCACCGGCGTGGATCGGTGCGGGGATGAAGTCGTGGCCCAGGGTGTACATGAGGATCTTGGGCGTCATGCCGGCCTCGTCGCCGAAGTCGTACTCGTAACGGCCCGCGGTCAACGTCGGGCAGGACGACGGCTCGACGGCCAACAGGCGCACCCCGTCCTCTCGGTTGGGCACGAACGGCAGTGCGATGCCGGCCAGGTTCGACCCGCCGCCGCAGGAGCCGATCACCACATCGGGTAGGCGTTCCCCGGCCTGCTCGAGTTGCTGCTTGGCCTCCAGGCCGATCACCGTCTGGTGCAGCAGCACGTGGTTGAGCACCGAGCCCAACGAGTAGTGGGTGTCCTCGCGGGTGGCCGCGTCCTCCACCGCCTCGGAGATCGCGATGCCCAGCGAGCCGGTGCACTCCGGGTCGCGCTCGAGCACGGCCCGCCCGGCATTGGTGCGGTCGGACGGGGACGGCACGACCTGCCCGCCCCAGGTCTCCATCAGCACCCGCCGGTACGGCTTCTGCTTGAACGAGGCGGACACCATGTAGACCTGCACGTCCAGGCCGAACAACTGCCCGGCGAAGGCCATCGCGCTGCCCCACTGCCCGGCGCCGGTCTCGGTGGCGATGCGGCCGATGCCCTCGGCCTTGTTGTAGTACGCCTGGGCGACCGCGGTGTTCGGCTTGTGCGAACCGGCGGGGGAGACCGACTCGTCCTTGTAGTAGATGCGCGCCGGGGTGCCGAGTGCCTGCTCCAGTCGCCGGGCGCGGACCAGCGGGGTGGGCCGCCACAGCGCCAGCACGTCGAGGATCTCGGTCGGGATGTCGATCCACGGGTCCGCGGACATCTCCTGGCCGATCACCGCCATCGGGAACAGCGGGGCAAGGTCATCCGGGCCGACCGGCTCGCCGGTGCCCGGGTGCAGCGGCGGCGCCAACGGCTCCGGCAGGTGGGGGGCCACGTTGAACCAGGCCTGCGGGATCTCCCCGGAACCGAGGTGGTAGCGCATGGAGCACCTCCGTCACGTCGCTGCAGCGTGAGTCCAGCGTGGACCCGGCGGGTGCAGGCCGGGACACCGGGGTGGACGTCAGGATTTCCGTGACGAAATTCGTACGGACGTTGAAAAGTTGGAACAGTTGGAATACGTTTTGACGCATGCGTAGATCCCGGCAACTCGGCATCGTCCTGCTGGGCCTGACCCTGGGGGTCGGTCTGGCCACGCCACGTGCAGTCGCCGCGAGTGGCGTCAACGACCGCGCGGCCGACCACACCGGCCCGGCAGTGCTGCACGCGGCTCCGGCGCGAGCGCCGCAACTGGAGAACACCGGCATCTGGCATGCCGCACCGCTCGGCGTGTGCATGGCCAGCGCCTATCGCGCCGGGGAGTACGTCCACCAGGGCTGCGTGTACGACGACGAGGGCGGCGGCATCCAGTACCGCTGGTTCTACGACACGATCTTCCGCAACTACACCTATCCGGAGGACCCGGCCTACCGGCGCAATCTCGCCGACATCCTCGAGGTCCGGGTCAAGCCATTGGCGGACGCCACCGCGTTCCGGGTCACCATGAACTCGATGACCGACCCCGGCCTGGTGGGGCTGACCCTGGCGTTGGGCGACTCGGCCACGCCACGGGAGGCGCCACACGGTGCCAACACGGTGATGCCCGCGGAACGCTTCATCACCGTGCACGGCCGCTCCGGGGACATCACCGACGCCGCGGACAGCCACGTGCTGGCCGATAAACCCACGGTCACCGTGGACGTGACGCGACGTCAATTCGACATCCGGGTGCCGCACAGCGCTTATGACCCGACCGGGCGAAGCGCGGCCCGGGTGGCGCTGGCCGCCGGGCTGTGGGACGAGACCGGCGGGACCTACCTGGTCCCGCAGGCCGCCGCGGACGCCGAGCACCCCGGTGGAGCCATCCAGGGTCAGGCCCACCCGTCGGCGTTCTTCGACAGTGCCTTCCGGTTTCACGAGCCGTTCGAGGCGCCCTACCGCAACGCACTGCAGAAACTGGCCATCGCGCGCGGTGACCTGAGTCCGTTCCACGCCGACATCGACTTCGTCAAACTCGCCGAGCGGGTCACCGACGACAGCGCGATCCCGACCACCGGCTACATCACCCGGGTCTACGCCAGCCACAGCGAACTCGCCCAGGGCCGGCGCCTGCCGTCGGACCCCGGCGGCCCGCCGGCCTTCTCCGGCACCCAACAGGGCGGCCCGCAGAGCGGCACCGGGCAGGGCAGCAAAGGTCGGCCGAGTGCCCAGTTCGGCTGGCCGTGCCGGGACGGCTGCGTGCCCGACCTGCCCGGTCGGATGCAGCGCTACACGGTCTATGTGCCCAGCCAAAAGCCACCGGCGGCCGGCTACCCGTCGCTGGTCTGGACCAATGGCTACGCGCTGCGCCCCGGTGACGACGTGGCCGAGAAGGACGACCTGTATCACGTGTTCGGCGATCGTCCGGGCAACCCGACGGTGGTCGTCGACGTGGATGCCCGGGGCAACGACGAGTGGTTCTACGGGGCCTCCGGGGCCAGTGTCTTCGAGGCGCTCGCCGATGCCCGCCGGCACTACCCGTTGGACCCCGAGCGCACCACGATGAGTGGGTTCTCCAGCGGTGCCTACGGCGCGAACAAACTCGCCCTGCAGTTCCCGGACGTGTTCAACAAGGCCTTCATCTGCGACGGCCTGGACATCGCACCGTCGTTCCCGACCATCAACGGCGTTGCGGACAAGGGCCCGACGGACACCTTCACCGCGCACGAGGCGGGCTCGAAGCTGACTCCGTTGCTACCCAGTCGACGCAACCAACCGGTGATGGAGTGGGCCGGACTGAACGACGACTTCATCCCCTACGACATCACCCGGGAACGCGCCGACGCCTATGCCGCCGGGCCCTTCGACTACGAGTTCCTCACCTGGGCCGGCGCGCAGTCCGAGCACCTGGCCATGTGCAAGGGCGGGCTGTGGCAGAAGGCGGCGAGCTGGCTGGGTGACGTGTCGCGGGCGGTGAACCCCGATCACGTCACCTACGTGCGCGACCCGATGATGGACGACCCCCGGTCCGGCCTGGTGGGCGACAAGGCCTACTGGGTATCCGGCATCCACACCAGGCAGCCCGCGCTGGGCACCATCGACGTGGTCTCGCACGGCCGCGGCCACACCGACCCGGCGGTGCCCGCGGCGCAGGCCGCGGCGGGTGTGCAGCAGGGGACGCTGAGCCCGGTGAATCCTTATCTGCGCGAGTTCCGTCACCTGCCCGCACCGGGTACCGCGCCGCGGGCGGATCAGCTGGACATCACCGCCACCAACATCGGACTGATCACCGTCGACCCGCGCCGGGCCGGGGTGTCCTGTTCGGCCCTGCTCAACGTGCATTCCGACGGTCCGTTGACCGTGCGGATGGCCGGCTGCGGCTCGCGCACCTTCGCGGCCGGCGGCGGATCGGGCTACGCGAGCACCGACACCGGCGCACCGGACCCCGGCCCGCTGGGCACCGACAAGAATGCCGGTCCCTTCGTCGGGGCGCCGTTCCCGCAGGAGTGTTGCGCCCAGATCCCGCAGCCGCCGCTGCACGAACTGCCCCCGCTGCGCTTCCCGCCGAACAGCCCCAACCCGCTACCGGGGGGCAACGCCGAAACGCCGCCGCTCGGCGCCGCGTTGGCCTCCGCCGACCCCTAAGCTCATGTTCGGGTTCGACGGGAGGGTCCGATGAAGGCGCGGTCGGTGGTCTTCGACCTGTTCGGTGACTACCTGCGGTACCGCGACGGGGTGGTACGCCTGCGCTCTCTGGTGGCGCTCATGGAGGCCTTCGACGTCCCGGAGGCCACGGTGCGGGTGGTGGTCACCCGGCTGCGCAAGGAGGGCTGGCTGGACAGCGTCCGCAACGGGCGGGAGACCACCTACCAACTGACCCCGGCCGCCTGGCAGCTGCTCGACGAGGGCCGGTTGCGCATCTTCCAACGTGCCCGGGGGCCGTGGGACGGGCAGTGGCACATGGTCATCTACTCGGTGCCGGAAACCGACCGGGCGCTGCGCGAACGACTGCGCAAAAAGCTTGCCTGGCTGGGATTCGGGCCGCTGTCGGCCTCGGTGTGGGTGTGCGCGCACGACCGCACACAGGCCGTCCGCCTCGAGGTCGCCGACGTGCCGCACGTGGTGCTGGACGCCTTCCACTCCCGCTCCGACCGCGCGGAGTTGGACCGGGAGATTGCCAACCGGTGCTGGGATCTCACCGCTCTGGAGCGCGATTACGCCGATCTGTTGGAGCGGTACCGGCCGCGGCTGGCCGGCTACCGCCGCGGCGAACTCGCCGGCCGCGACGCGTTGGTCGAACGCATGCAGCTCATTCACGACTACCGGATGTTCCCGTTCCGCGACCCCGATTTGCCGCCGGAGTTGTTGCCCGAGGGATGGTCCGGACGCGTGGCCCATGAGGTGTTCCTGGAGGCACACAGTCTGCTGCGGGCACCGGCCGAGGAATTCGTCGATGGGTTGCTCGGATTGATAAAAGCGTAACCCATACTGGACGGTCGTCGCCTAAACGTTGTATGTTGGCGGGATCCGGTGCGGGAGGAGTGCCACGCGGAATGGACGACGCCGAGAAGAGCGAACTCGAGGCGCTCTACGAGGACTTCGACGCGGCGCACCTCACCCCGTTGTGGACCCAGCGCGCCGGCTTGATGCCGCAGGAGCCCACCCCGGACGCGGTGCCCATGCTGTGGCGCTGGTCCACGTTGTATCCGCTGGCCGAACGCTCCGGCCGGTTGGTGCCGGTCGGCCGCGGCGGGGAACGGCGGGCCATCGCCCTGGCCAACCCCGGCCTGCCGGGCACCGCCTACGCCACCCCCACGCTGTGGTGCGCGATCCAGTACCTCGGCCCGCGCGAGCAGGCACCCGCCCACCGGCACACCCAGACCGCCTTCCGCTTCGTGGTGGAGGGCGAGGGGGTGTGGACCAACGTGGACGGCGACCCGGTGGCCATGCGCCGCGGGGATCTGCTGCTCACGCCGGGCATGCACTTCCACGAGCATCACAACACCTCCGATTCCCCGATGGCCTGGATCGATGGCCTGGACATTCCGTTGGTGCGCTACCTGGACGCCGGCTTCTTCGAGTTCGGCCCGGATCAGTTGGCCACCACGGCGACGCCGGCGGTCTCCCGCAATGAGCGACTGTGGGGACATCCCGGCCTGGCCCCGCTGGGAGATTCCCCGACGGCCTCGCCGCTGCTGGCCTACCGGTGGGCACACACCGACGCGGCGCTGCAGGCCCAGTTGGACCTGGAGTCCGAGGGCGCGCCGGGCGTGGCCGGCCCCGGGCATGCCGCAGTGCGGTTCGTGAACCCGGCCACCGGCGGGGACTGCCTGTCCACCATGCGCTGTGAGATGCACCGGCTGCGCCCCGGCGCGCGCACCGAATGTCGGGTCGCGGGCTCCGCGGTGTGGCAGGTCTTCGCGGGTAGCGGCAGCGTCGGCATCGGTTCCGCCGGCTACGAGGTCGGCACCGGTGATCTGTTCGCGGTCCCGTCCTGGGCGCCGCTGTGCATCGAGACCGAGCACGGACTCGATGCGTTCCGCTTCTCCGACGATCCGGTGTTCGAGGCACTGGGCCTGGCCCGCAAGGAGACCACGTGAAGCTCGCGACCATCCGCAGCGCCGGCGACACCCGGGCGGTGCGCGTCGAGGACGGCGAGGCCATCGAAACCGGGCACGTCGACCTGGGGGCGTTGTTGGCGCAGCCGGATTGGCGTCGCATTGCCGCGGCGGCCGACGGACCGCGCCACGCGTTGGACACGCTGGACTACGCGCCGCTGGTGCCCCGGCCCGAAAAGATCGTCTGCGTCGGGCTGAACTACCGCACCCACATCCAGGAGATGGGTCGCGAACTCCCCGACTACCCCACGCTCTTCGCGAAGTACGCCCGCGCCCTGATCGGCGCCTATGACCCGGTGGTGCTGCCGGCCGGCTCCGACCAGGTGGACTGGGAAGCGGAACTGGGGGTGGTGATCGGCGCGGAGGTGCGCCACGCCACGGCGGAGCAGGCGCGGGCCGCGATCGCCGGGTACACCGTGGTCAATGACGTGACCGCGCGGGACGTGCAGTTCCGCACCGTGCAGTGGCTGTCCGGCAAGACCTTCGAGCGCAGCACACCGGTGGGTCCCTGGCTGGTGGTGGATGCCGAACCCGGTGAGATCTCCTGCGTGGTCGACGGCGATGTGATGCAGAAGGCCGACACCGCCGACCTGCATTTCGATCCGGCCGCGCTGGTGCAATACATCTCCGCGATTATCACGCTGGTCCCCGGTGACCTCATCGCCACCGGCACTCCCGGCGGCGTCGGCCATGCGCGCAATCCGGCGCGGTATCTGGTCGCGGGCAGCGAACTGATCACCCGCGTCGACGGTGTGGGCGAGTGCCGCAACGTCTGCGTGCCGGAGGCCTGAGGTGCGCGTCGCGATCGTGGGCGGCGGGCCGGGTGGGTTGTTCCTGGCCACCCTGTTGCGCCGGGCCGATCCCGCCATCTCCGTCGACGTGTTCGAGCGCAATCGGGCGGAGGACACGTTCGGTTTCGGGGTGGTGTTCTCCGATCGCACCCTGGCCGGTATTCACGACGCGGACCCGGTGCTGCGCCAGGCCCTGGAGGAGCACGGCCGGCACTGGGACGTCATCGAGGTGCGGCTCAAGGGGGAGCGGATCCGGTGCGGCGGCAACGGCATGGCCTCCGTGGTGCGGCACACCCTGCTCGCCCTCATGCAGCAGCGCGCCGCGCAGGTCGGCGCCCGATTGCGCTTCTCCACCGAGGTGGGACTGGCCGACCTGCGTGACTACGACCTGGTGGTGGCCGCGGACGGCACCGGTTCCACGATCCGTCGGGAACTCGCCGCGGACCTCGGCGAGACGGTGGCGACGGCGAGCGCCAAGTTCATCTGGTTCGGCACTGACTACATATTCGACGGCTTGACCTTCGTGCACGAACGCGGCCCGGACGGGGTGTTCGCGGTGCACGGCTACCCGATCAGCGCGGACCGGTCCACGTTCATCGTGGAGACCGACGAGGCGTCCTGGCGCGCGGCCGGCCTGGACCGCTTCGACGTGACCCAACCGCCGGGGCCGAGCGACCTGGAGTCCAAGCGCTACCTCGAGGCGTTGTTCGCCGAGCAGATCGACGGCGGCTCGCTGCTGGTCAACAACTCCCGCTGGGGCAACTTCCGCACTCGGCGCACGGCCCGCTGGCACACCGTCGATCCGATGCCGGTCGCGTTGCTCGGCGACGCCGTGCACACCGCGCATTTCTCCGTCGGATCGGGCACCAAGATGGCCATGGAGGACGCGGTGGCCCTGGCCGCCGCCCTGACGCAGCATCAGCGAGACCTGCCCACCGCCCTGGCCGACTATGAGGCTGCGGCCCAACCCTCGGTGCGGGCCATCCAGGACTCGGCCCGGCCGAGTCTGTCGTGGTGGGAGCACTTCGGTCGCTACCACGACTTCTTCGAACCCTGGCAGTTCGGCTACCACTTCCTGTCCCGCAGCATCAGCGACGCCCGGTTGGCGCGCCGGGCGCCGGAGTTCGTCGCGGCCGCACATGCCGCGTGGCGGTCCCGGCACGGGGCCGAGGTGCTGGCGACACCGTTCGATTCCCACGGTGTGCGACTGGCGGGCCGTGCGGTTGCGGTGTCGCTGCATGACGACATCCCGGTGGCGGCGGCAGGGCTGGCGCTGCGCGATGCGCGCCCGGCGGCCGGCGCACCCTGGGCAGCCCGGCTGGCGGCACCGCAGGATGAGGCGGACCTACCCGCGGCGCTGTCCGCGGTCGCCGCGTTGGCGGATGGCGATCCGGCGTTCGTCGCGGTGCACGGCGGCAACAGTTTGACCCGGCTGTTGGTGTGCGAACAGGCGCGGATGCAGCACAAGCTGCCGGCACTGCTGGTGGAACCGGGCATGGACCGCGACGCCGCCGTCACCACACTGCTGTCCGGGCGCGCTGACCTGGTCGCCCTCGACGTTGCCGGTTCAATCTGATGACTCGTCAGAATCGCCTGGCGGCGCTGTTTCGACCGCGCGGGGTGGCCGTGGTCGGTGCCTCCGCCGACCCGACCAAACTCGGTTCGGCGATGCTGCGTGCCCTCGCCGGATTTCCCGGCCACGTGGCGGCGGTGAACCCGCGGGTCGACGGCATGCACGCCTCGCTCGGTGCGGCGGCGGCCGCCGGGCCGGTCGACCTGGCCATGCTCTGCGTGCCGGCCAAGGCATGCCCCCAGGTTTTCGCCGAGGCCGCCGCCGCCGGCGTGCGCGCGGTGGTGATCTGCGGCGGTGGATTCGCCGAGGCGGGGGAGGAGGGCGCGGCCCTGCAGGCCCAGCTGGCCGGGCTGGCCGTGGACACCGGGACCCGGCTGCTCGGCCCGAACACCTCCGGCTTCCTGGTCCCGGCCACCGGGCTCACCGCGAGCTTCGTGCCCGCCGCGGCCGACGTACCCGCCGGGCGCGTGGCGGTGGTCGCGGCCAGTGGCGGGGTCAACCACGCCGTTTCCTTCCTGCTCGCCGAGGCCGGACACGGGGTCAGCCTGGCCGTCGGGTTGGGTAACTCCGCGGACGTCGATGCCGCGGACGTGCTGGAGTACCTGGCCGATGACCCGACCACCGCCGCGGTGGCCCTGCACCTGGAATCGGTGTCGGACGGGCCGCGACTACTCGATGCGGTGCGCCGGCTCACCGTCACCACCCCGGTGGTCGCGTTGGTGGTGGGCCGCCACGACGTGGCCGCTTTCGCCGCCTCGCACACCGGTGCGCTGGCCACGTCCTGGCGCACCACCCGTTCCGCGTTGGCCGCCGCCGGTGCCGTGCTGGTCGACGACGAGCGCCAACTCGTCGACGCGGTCGGGGCGCTGTCCGGCGTGCGACTGGCGGCCAACCCCATGCCGGGCGTTGCGGTGGTCACCGCGCAAGCGGGCCCCGGGCTGCTGCTGCTGGACGGTCTGAGGGGACGTCGGATCACAATCCCGGAGCTGACCGAATCAACCCGGGAGGTGCTCGGCGCGCTGCTGCCGGCACTGACCTTCCAGCGCAACCCGGTGGACACCGGCCGGCCGGGGCCCGGCTTCGGTGCGGTGCTCGCGGCGGTGGGTGCCGACCCCGGCGTCGACCTGATCGCCGGGTACGCCCTCGACGAACCGGACGCGTTCGACCTGCGCGCGGCGGTCGCCCGCCGCGATCCGACCGTCCCGTTGGTGTTCGGCGTGGGTGGCCCGGGCCCGGTGGTGCGGGAAACCCGTCGGGCCCTGCACGAGGCCGGGGTGGCGGTGACCGACGGCCCGGCCGGGGTGGCCATCGCGACCGCCGCCCTGGTCGCGGATGCCCGCGCCCGGCATCGCGCGGCGGCGCCGACCGAACCGGTGACCCCGCCCTTGCCGACGGTGCCGCGCGGCCCGATCGACGAGCACCGGGCCAAGGAATTCCTTGCCACGCTGGGCATTGCCGGCCCGCGCCGACGGGTGTGCGACAGCCGGGTTGCCGCCGAACAGGCGCTTGCGGACCTGGGCGGGCCGGTTGCGGTGAAGATCCTGGATGCCGCCGTGCTGCACAAGACCGACGTCGGCGGGGTGCACCTCGGGGTGTCCACCCCGGCCGAACTCGCCGTGGCGCTGGACGCGCTGGAGGGCATCGGCGCGCGCCGCGTCCTGGTCGAGGCGATGGCCGCACCCGGCCTCGACCTGATCGTCGGCGCGCACCGGGATCCGGTGTTCGGGCCGATGGTGATGCTCGGCCTGGGTGGCACCGCGGCGGAGGCGCTGGGCGACGTGGTGGTGCACCCCGCGCCGTTGAGCGTGACACGAGCCGCCGCACTGCCCGAGGAATTGGCCGCCGCGGTGTTGCTGGGCGGATGGCGGGGCGGCCCCCCGCTGGACACCGACGCGCTCGGCCGGATCCTGGCCGTGCTGGGCGACCTGCTCGCGCAACCGCACCTGCTGGAGATCGAGATCAACCCGCTTCGCCTGCACCCCGACGGACTCCTCGCCCTGGACGCCGTCATCCGCACCCGGGAGGTCCCCGATGGCCACGCCGATCGCTGAGCACGTGGTGCCCTGGCCGCCCGAGGTGGCCGAGCAGTGGGTGGCGGCCGGGTACTGGCTGGGCCGCCCGCTGAGCACGCTGCTGGCCGAGGCGGCGGATCGCGCGCCCGACGCCGTCGCGTTGATCGACGGGCAGTTGTCCCTCACCCACCGGCAGGTGCAGGAACGGGCCGAGGCCACCGCGGCGCGGCTGCGCGGGCTGGGCATGGAGCGCGGCGACCGGGTCGTGGTGCAACTCGCGAACACGTGGGAGTTCGTGGTGTTCACCCTCGGCTGCCTGCGCGCCGGGGTGGTGCCGGTGATGGCGTTGCCCGCGCACCGCCACGCCGAACTCAGCTACCTGGCCGCACACGCCGAGGCGGTGGGCATCGCGGTGCCCGACATGCTGGCCGAGTTCGACCACCAGGCGCTGGCGCACGAACTCGCCGACGGCGCCGCCGGGCCTTGGCACGTGCTGGTCTGCGGGGACCGGGTGGGCGCCAAGAGCGTCGACCTGCGTGCCCTGTGCGCCCCCGGCGACGAGCGACTGCCCGCCTCGGACCTGCCGGGGCCGCGGGACGTTGCGGTGTTCCTGCTCTCCGGCGGCACCACCGGGTTGCCCAAGCTGATTGTCCGCACGCACGACGACTACGTATTCAACGCCCGGTGCAGCGCGACGATGGCCGGACTGGACGGGCAGACGCGCTACCTGGTCTGCCTGCCCGCCGGGCACAACTTCCCGTTGGCCTGCCCCGGCATCCTCGGCACGCTGCTGGTCGGCGGAGCGGTGGTGATGTCCTCCTCCCCGCGACCGGAGCGGGCCTTCGAACTGGTCGCCGCCCACGGGGTCACGCACACCGCGGTGGTGCCCGCGGTGGCCGGCCGCTGGCTGGAGCACGCCGCGGAACACGGCGCGAAAGCCCTGGCATCCTTGCAGGTGCTGCAGGTCGGCGGAGCCCGGCTGGCCGACGAATTGGCCCGCCGGGTCGGCCCGGTGCTCGGCGCGCACCTGCAACAGGTGTTCGGCATGGCCGAGGGGTTGCTCTGCTACACCCGCCTGGACGACCCGCTCGAGGAAATCTGCAGCACCCAGGGTCGGCCCATGTGCCCGGACGACGAGGTGCGCCTGGTCGACGAGCACGATTGCGACGTGCCCGACGGGCAGCCGGGTTCGCTGCTCACCCGCGGCCCGTACACCCCGCGCGGTTACTACCGGGCGCCGGAACAGAATGCCCGCGCGTTCACCGCCGACGGCTGGTACCGCAGCGGCGACATCTGTCGGCGCACGGCCGCGGGCAACCTGGTGGTGGAGGGCCGGGACAAGGACATGATCAACCGCGGCGGGGAGAAGATCTCCGCCGAGGAAGTGGAGGGCTTCCTCCACCAACTGCTCACCGTCAGCCAGGTGGCCGTGGTGGCCATGCCGGATCATGAGCTCGGGGAACGGGTCTGCGCCTACCTGGTGCTCCGGGCGGGCATCGACGTCGGGTTGGCGGACCTGCGCGCCGCGTTGGATGCCCACGGCGTCGCCCGGTTCAAGTGGCCGGAGCGCCTGGTGCTCGTCGAGAAGTTGCCGGTGACCAAGGTGGGAAAGGTGGACAAGAAGGCGCTGCGCGCGGACATCGCACAACGGCAGGCGGAGGAGCGTTCCTGATGAACCGTCACGAACCGACGATCACCGTGCCCTGGATGCGTGCGGGCACCAACCTGGTCGTCGGCGCGGTGACCGCCATGTCCGACGAGGCGCTGGTCGCCCCCAGCGCGCTGCCGGACTGGAGCCGGGCGCATGTGGTGGCGCACCTGTCCCGTAACGCCGAGGCGCTGGTTCGCCTGGTCCACTGGGCGGCCACCGGTGAGGTCACGCCCATGTACCCCAACCTGGACTCGCGCACCGCGGACATCGAGGCGACCGCGAAGGAACCGCCCGACGTCTTGCGTCGCGAGCTGTCCGCCACCGCCGCGCTGCTCGAGGAACGCATCGGCGCGCTGGACGACCGCGGGCTGCACGCCACCGTGCGCAGCGCGCTGGGTCGGGAGATGCCGGCGGTGGAGATTCCGTGGATGCGCGTCCGGGAGGTGTGGCTGCACGCCGTCGACCTGGGCGCGGGCACCACCGCCGCGCAGTTCCCGCAGGCCCTGCTGGTCGAGCTGCTCGATGATGTGGCCGGCGTGGTCGGCGCCAAGCCGGACTGCCCGCCGGTGCTGTTGCGCGCCACCGACAGCGAGGACCGCTGGACGCTGGGTCCGGAGGAGGAGCGCACCGAGGTGAGCGGCACGCTGGCCGACCTGACCGGCTGGGTCAGTGGCCGCGGCGACTCAGGACTGACGACGGCAACGGGCTCACTGCCCGGGTTGCCACCCTGGATCTGACCCAGGATCACATGGATCAGCGGCCGTCGACGAGGTCATGATTCCGTGGGCAGTTCCGCGTGCCGGGCACGCAGCACGGCCTCGGTGTGCGGGTCGGCGGGGAAGAACGATTCGATGGCCAACTCCGACACGGTGATGTCCAACGGCGTGCCGAAGGTGGCAACGGTGCTGAACAGTGCGAGCTCACCGTCGCCGGGTCGGTACCCGCGCAGCCGCATCGGCAGCACCACGTCAGTGGGACCGTCGGCAGCGTGCTCATCGGCCACCGGATAGGTGCTGATCTCCCGGAACAACTCGGTGAGGGTGTCGTCCGGCGCGTTGTGCATGGCGCGGGCCAGACTGCCCAGCAGATGACGGCTGTACTCGCCCGGGTTGATCACCCGCCGGGCCAGCCCCTCGGGGTGCAGGCCGGCCCGCATGATGTTCATCGGCGGGGCCAGCAGGTGCTCGGCGACACCCTCGGTGAGGATCGCCACGCTGCGATTGGCGGAGACCAACTCGAAGTGACGGTTCATCACCAATGCTGGGTAGGGCTCGTGCGCCCGCAGCAGCTGCGCCAGCGCGTGCTGCACGGTTTGCATGCCGGGGGCGTTCAACGTGCTCTCCCGGAAGGTGGGCGCAAAGCCGGCGGCCAGCAGCAGCCGGTTGCGTTCACGCAGCGGCACGTCCAGGTGCTCGGCCAGGTGCAGCACCATCTCCCGGCTCGCCTTGGCCCGGCCGGTCTCCACGAAGCTCAGGTGCCGGGTGGACACCCCGGCGGTGGAGGCCAACGCGAGCTGGGAGAGCCGGCGGCGTCGCCGCCAGTCCTGCAGCAACGGACCGAACTCGGACCCGGCCGGGCGGCGCGCATGCGCGGTATTGACCACACTGTGACGCTACGCCGGCCGGGTAGCCGGGACGATTACCCGTCGGGTAACGCCCGGCGTACCAGTCCGCTGGCCACGGCGGTGGTCAGCGGTACCGCCAGCACCAGCCCGATCGAGCCGACCAACGTGCGGGCGATCTCCTCGGCCAACGGTTCGGAGCTGAGCACCCCGCCCAACGGGGCGTGCGCGAGAGTGATCAGCAGCAGCACCGGCAGCGCGGTGCCCGCGTAGGCGAACACCAGCGTGTACACCGTCGAGGCGATGTGGTCGCGGCCGATACGCATACCCGCGGCGAACAATCGGGCCCGCGACTGCGTCGGGTCCGTCTGATACAACTCCCACAC
>DASXPS010000113.1 GCA_036493475.1 Sporichthyaceae bacterium
CTCGCCGGCGACGGCAGCCGCTCGATCACCGGCGAGACGATCGCGGTCTGCGGCGGCTCCGCCATGCGCCCCTGAGGCTGGATTTGATGATCAGAGTGCATCTACTGCTGACCTGGGTGCTCGGAACAGCTTTACAAGCACTCTCGCGGATTTCGGGCACGAATCTTCTGCTGGGGAGGGGGACCTAGGACGGCGCTGAAGAAGCCGGTTCTCTAGCTCGGCGGTGGCGCGGTTGGATGTCGCCTGCCGTGTGAGGCTGCGCGGTCGGGGCGGCGAGTGTGCCGAGACCGGCCAGGTTGAGGTGGTCGGTGGGTCGCTGGGTGGCCTGGCAGGGCCCGCTGCCGGCTGGGGGGCCGATATCAGGTGGCCAGAGCCCAGGTCCCATCGACGCGGGACAGGCCGCGACCGGTGAGGTTGCGCAGGTTGAGCGCGGCGGTGCGGCGTTTGAGCCAGGCATGGTTCTTGGTGGTGCCGCGGTAGCGCAGCTTGATCCGCCATCCGCCCTGGGTGGCGACTTGGGCCACGGTGCGCTCGATGTTGGGGCGGTAGTGGCGGTAGTCCTCGCGCAGGTCGGGGTGCGCCGCCCAGTCAGCCCGCGCCGCCCGGAGCAGGTCGTCGTGTTCGTGCAGGTCCATGCTGCGTCCGGTCTTCGCGGTGGTGCAGCGGGCGCGTAGCGGGCAGTCTCGGCACAGCGCCCCGAAGGTCACCGTGCGGCGCTCGGAGATCGGGCGGGTATATCCGGCCGGGCAGGTCACGGCGGCGGTGGTCTCGTCGACGGTGAAGTCATCAACGGTGAACCCGCCGCAGACCGCGGGCGCCACCGGCTTGGGTTTGATCACCGCGTCGTGCCCGGCCCGCTCGATCGCCCCACGCAGCTCACCGGTGCCATAGGCGCAGTCGCCGTACCAGGCGAAACTCTCAACCCGACCCGGCTCAGCACCCTCGCCCTCAGCAGCGTTGCCCTCGGACACCGAGGGGTCCAGGCCCTCCTCGATGGGCACCTCACGGGAAGCGGCGACGGCCTGCTCCCGCTCGTCGGGCACCTGCTCGGTGGGGGCCTGCTCGGTGGGGGCCTGCTCGGTGGGGGCCTGCTCGGTGGGGGCTAGGAACCGTTGCGCCACCGCGGCATCGGCGTTCTCCGCCCCGGCGGCCATGGTCAACGCCTCGTCGGTGATCAACCCGGTCTCGGGTTCGGCGACCATGTGCGCCCGGTAGCCGTCCTTACGGCTACTCGGGGACTTGCGGGTATGTCGGGCATCAGGATCCACGGTGGAGATCACCCGGTCCGGGGCGACCCGGCGCGCGATCCGCCACCGACCGTCACGCCCGTCAGAGTCCTCGGCCGGTTCCACGTCCTGCCCGGCCACCAGCGCCAGCAACGCCAACGCCGACGCCGCCTGCTCCTCGAGTTCGGCACCGGCGAACGCCGCGACCACCGCGTTCGCATCCGCGACCAGCGCCGAGACCAGCGCATCCTTCGCGTGCGGATCGGCCCAATCGATCCGCGGCTTACCCGGACCGCTGTAATCGTGGCCGGTACACACCGCGACGATCACCGCACCGGCACCGGGAACCTCCCGGCCCACCCGCCGGATCGCGGAGATCAACTGGGTGATGGTGTCCTGAGTGGCGACCGCGTCATCAACGATCGTGGAGTCCACCGCCCGGCGCCGCCGACCAGCAAGCACCCCGGTCGCCTCGATCACTTGACGGACCGCGTCGTTGATCCGGTGCGGCCGGCGCGAGTTCGCCAACCGGCGCCGCCAGTACACCAGGCTCGACGGATCGAACCCCTCATCGAGTAGCGACAACCCGCACGCCACCTTCCACCGCAGATCACAGCGGACCGCGTCGGCGCACTCTCGATCCGACAACGAGTGCAGCGCCTGCAACGTCAACACCGCCGCCATCCGCGTAGCCGGCAACGACGGGCGACCGAAACTCGAGAACAGATCCGCGTAGTCCTCGTCGGGAAACACCTCGGCCCGGTGCTCGGCTAAGAACCCGAACATGCTCCCCGCCGCGACCAGATGCCCCACCACCTGCGCGGCGTCCCACAACTCCCGATCAGGCCCCTCGACACCCTGCACCCAAGAATTCTCCCAAACCCGGCCCAGCGCCGCCTCAGAGACACACCACCACCGGGCTGGGTTTTTCAGCGGCGTCCTAGCCCCGACGCGGGCGGCCCCCGGCCCCGGCGCCCCGTGACCGTCCTCGCATACCGTCCAGCGTCTTCGCCCTCGCCATGGCGAAGGCGCGGACGACGCAGAGTGCGCGCAGACGTCCGTCGCCGTCACCCGGAGGGGCCGCTCGGCG
>DASXPS010000114.1 GCA_036493475.1 Sporichthyaceae bacterium
GGGATCGGCCCGGTGGAGTGCGTGAACGTGGAGCACGAAGAGGTGCTGCTGATCCCCCGCTGGGTGTCAGCTAAGCGGGTCACCTTCAAGTACGGCCTCGGCGCCGAGTTCATCGGCGTTCTGCAGACCCTGCACAAGCTCGGCCTGGATCGCACCGACCCGGTCAGCGCCGCCGGCGCGAGCGTGTCGCCCCGGGACGTGGTCGCGGCGTGCCTGCCCGATCCGGCCACCCTCGGTGACAAGATGACCGGCCTCACCTGCGCGGGCACCTGGGTCACCGGCACCGGTACCGACGGCGCGCAGCGCGTGGTCTACCTTCATCATGTGGTGGACAACGCCTGGTCCATGGCCGAATACGGTTCCCAGGCCGTCGTCTGGCAGACGGCGGTGAACCCGGTCGTCGCGCTGGAGCTGATCGACTCCGGCGCGTGGGCGGGCGCCGGGGTGCTGGGGCCTGAGGCGCTGCCACCTGGCCCGTTCCTCGGCTTGCTCACCGACTACGGGTCCCCGTGGGCGTGCGAGGAACGCGCCCCAGCCGGCCAGCAGTAAGAGTTCTTTCAGTCAAAACGGAGGCATCATGGCGGAGGATCTTCAAAACTTCATCGGCGGCCAGTGGACGGACTTGTCCTTCGATAACCGGTCCGAGCTGGTCAACCCCAGCACCGGTGAGGTGTTCGCCACGGCGCCGGTGTCCGGCGAGGCCGAAGTGGACGCCGCCGTGTCCTCGGCAGCCGCCGCGTTCGAGGGATGGCGGGACAGCACCCCGGCCGAACGCAGCCTGGCGCTGCTCCGGATCGCCGATGCGATCGAGTCCCGCGCCGATGAGTTCGTCAAGGCCGAGTCCCTGAACACCGGCAAGCCGCTCGGGCTCACCACGTCGGAAGAGATTCCCCCGATGGTGGACCAGATCAGGTTCTTCGCCGGAGCGGCCCGGATGCTGGAGGGCCGGTCGGCGGGCGAGTACATGTCGGGGTTCACCTCGTTCATCCGCCGTGAGCCGATAGGGGTGTGCGCCGCGGTGACGCCGTGGAACTACCCGATGATGATGGCGGTGTGGAAGTGGGCCCCCGCCCTGGCGGCCGGCAACACCATGGTGCTCAAGCCGTCGGACACCACGCCGTACAGCACGCTGCTGATGGCCGAGCTGATGGGCGAGTTCCTGCCGGCCGGCGTGTTCAACGTGGTCTGCGGCGACCGGGACACTGGCCGCGCGCTGGTCGCCCACCCGGTCCCGCAGATGGTGTCGATCACGGGCAGCGTGCGGGCCGGCAAGGAGGTCGCCGTCGCGGCCGCGGGTGACCTCAAGCGGGTCCACCTGGAACTCGGCGGCAAGGCGCCGGTCATCGTCTTCGACGACGCCGACGTGGCGAAGACCGCAGAGGCGGTCGCGATCGCCGGGTACTTCAACGCGGGGCAGGACTGCACCGCCGCGACCCGGGTGCTGGCCAGCCCGGGCGTCCACGACGCGCTCGCCGAGGCGCTCGCCGAGCAGGCGCGCGGCCAGACCGTGGCCGGGCCGGACAACCCCGACGCGGACTTCGGCCCGCTGAACAACCCGGCCCAGCTGGAGCGGGTCTCCGGGTTCATCGACCGGCTGCCCGACCATGCCAAGGTGCTGGCCGGCGGGCACAAGGCCGGGGCTCGCGGCTTCTTCTTCGAGGCCAGCGTCGTCGACGGGCTGTCCCAGGACGACGAGATCATCCAGAACGAGGTGTTCGGCCCGGTCATCACCGTGCAGCAGTTCAGCGACGAGGCAGAGGCGCTGGCCTGGGCGAACGGCACCCAGTACGGGCTCGCGTCGTCGGTGTGGACGTCCGACCACGGGCGGGCCATGCGGATGGCGCGCGGGCTCGACTTCGGCTGCGTGTGGATCAACACCCACATCCCGCTGGTGGCCGAGATGCCGCACGGCGGGTTCAAGCACTCCGGGTACGGCAAGGACCTGTCGATGTACGGGTTCGAGGACTACACGCGCGTCAAGCACGTGATGTCGTCCTTGGACTGAGCCTGCTTCCGGTGAGGGGCGCCGGAAGGTTATGTGGTCGCGGGCACAACGCGACCACATAACACTTCCGTCACCCTGCGTTGGCCCATGGTGATCCCCTGACGCTGCCGCCGAACGCAGCTTGGGGGAAGGACGCGTGGGGTGATTCGTGGCTGGCCGCCTCGAGGAGGATCAACGGATTCGTAGGATCGGGAGCGTGCTTAGCGACAGTGAGGTCAAGCGGGTCCTGGTTATTGCGGCGCATCCCGACGATGTCGATTTCAGTTCCGCGGGAACTATCGCGGGGTGGACCGATGCCGGGGTCGAGGTGGTGTACTGCATCGTCACGGACGGGGACGCGGGCGGCCACGACGATTCCGTGCCAAGGTCGGAGATCGCACCGCTGCGGCGCAAGGAGCAGACGGCGGCTGCGGGCTGCGTGGGCGTCACCGACCTGCGGTTCCTCGGGTACCGGGACGGGAGAGTGGAGGCCACCCTCGGGCTGCGCAAGGACCTGGCCCGGGTGATCCGGCAGGTCCGCCCGGGCCGGGCGGTGTGCCCCAGCCCCGAGCGCAACTACGCCCGGATCGGGGTGAGCCACCCGGATCACCGGGCAGTGGGATCGGCGGCGCTGGACGCGATCTACCCGGACGCGCGCAACCCGTTCGCGTTCCCCGAACTGCGCGCCGAGGAGGGCCTGGAACCCTGGACGGTGCGCGAGGTGTGGGTGTCCGGCGGGCTGGCGCCCAACCACTATGTGGACGTGACGGACACGTTCCACCGCAAAATCGCCGCGCTGCGCGCGCATGAGAGCCAGACCGGGCACATGGACCAGCTGGAGGAGTTCCTGCGCGGCAGGCTGACTCTGGCGGCCGAGCAGGGAGGCCTCCCCGAGGGCCATCTCGCGGAAATGTTCCAGGTCATCGACACCGGCTGACGCCGCTCGGCCCTCGACCCCATCGTAGAGGCGGGGCGACAGAGCAGGTGTTCGACGCGCCCACCGACCCGAGGACCGCCGACTACGTGAAAGGCCGGTTCGGCTGAGCCTGCGTCCTCACGTGCGGTTCGCCGGCTTTCTCGCGCCTGGCCCGGATCGAGGCAGGTCACCGCCATCCCGGGACGGGTCTGGTGCGGTTGCCTGGATCGGGCCTAGGTTTGGCTCAGGCGCATCTCGCGCCTGAGGGAGGAGAGGTTGTCCATGGCGAACATCACCGTCACGGTCGACGGGGTCACTTATACCGACGACGTGGAGCCCCGCCTGCTGCTGGTGCACTACCTGAGGGACCGGATCGGCAAGACCGGCACTCCCATCGGATGCGACACGTCGAACTGCGGCGCATGCACGGTCCACCTGAACGGGGAATCGGTGAAAAGCTGCGCCGTCCTCGCGGTGCAGGCAGATGGCGCTGAGATCACCACGATCGAGGGCATGGCCAACGGCGAGTGGCACCCGCTGCAGCAGGCCTTCCACTCCGAGCACGCGCTCCAGTGCGGCTACTGCACCCCGGGGATGATCATGGCTGCGGCTGACCTGCTACGCAGCAACCCCCACCCCAGCGACCAGGAGATCCGGGACGGGCTCGAGGGCAACCTGTGCCGGTGCACCGGATACGAGAACATCGTCCGCGCCGTGCAGCGCGCGGCGGAGGCGGGAGCCACCTCATGACCGCGGACACCCAGGCAGCGCAGGCAGAACAAGGCAGGGCACGCCTCCGCAAGGAAGATGCCCGGCTGGTCACCGGCCAGACAAACTGGACCGACAACATCGTCCTGCCCGGGATGCTGCACATGGCTTTCGCGCGCAGCCCGATGGCACACGCCCGGATCACCTCGGTGGACCTGTCCGCGGCCCGGGCCCTGCCGGGCGTCATCGCCGCGTTCTCCGGCGCCGACTTCGCCGACGAGCAGGGCAGCCTGCCGTGCGCCTGGCCGGTCACTGAGGACATCGTCCTCCCGGCGCACCCGCCGATGGCGGTCGACGAGGTCAGGTACGTGGGCGAGGCAGTCGCCGTGGTCGTTGCCAGGGACCGGTACACGGCGGCGGACGCAGCGGCCCTGGTGGATGTGAGCTACGAGCCGCTGCCCCCGGTGCTCGACATGCGGGCCGCGCTGGAGGAAGGCTCGCCCAAGGTTCACCCGCAGGGCAACAAGAGCTTCGAATGGGTCTTCGCCCAGGGAGAGCTGGACGAGGCCTTCCGCGACGCCCCCGTGGTGATCGATCGGACTTACCGCCAGCAGCGGCTGATCCCCAGCGCGATCGAGCCCCGCGCTGTCGTGGCCACCGACGTGGGCGGGGAGTTCACGATCTGGTCGGCAACCCAGATCCCGCACATCCTGCGGGTCATGCTGGCGCTGGTGACCGGGATCCCGGAGCAGAACATCCGGGTCATCGCGCCCGACGTCGGCGGGGGGTTCGGCTCCAAGCTCCAGGTCACCGCCGAAGAGGTGCTGGCAGTGCTGGTCGCCCGTAAGCTCGGCCGGCCGGTCAAGTGGACCGAGTCCCGCAGCGAGGGCAACCTGACCGTGCACCACGGCCGGGACCAATGGCAGCGGATCCGGATCGCCGCCGACCGGGACGGGCGGCTGCGCGGCCTGTCGGTGGACCTGCTCGCCGACATGGGCGCGTACCTGATGCTGGTCACCCCGGGCATCCCGCTGCTCGGCGCGTTCATGTACCCGGCCATCTACAAGATGGACGCGTACTCGTTCAAGTGCACCGGCGTGTTCACCACCAAGATGCCCACCGACGCCTACCGCGGCGCGGGGCGGCCCGAGGCCACCTACGCGATCGAGCGGATCATGGACGAGCTGGCGGTCGAGCTGGACATGGACCCGCTGGCGGTGCGGGAGCGGAACTGGATCAAGCACGAGGAGTTCCCGTACACGACGATCGCCACGCTCCAGTACGACTCGGGCAATTACGAGGCCGCCACCGCCCGGGCGAAGGAGCTGTTCGGCTACGACGCGCTCCGCCAGGAGCAGACCGAGCGGAACCTGGACGGACACCCGGTCCGGCTCGGCCTCGGGGTCTCCACCTACACCGAGATGTGCGGGCTCGCCCCGTCCCGGGTCCTCGGCTCGCTGGCCTACGGCGCCGGCGGCTGGGAGCACGCCTCGATCCGCATGCTGCCCACAGGCAAGGTCGAGGTGGTCACGGGGTCCAGCGCGCACGGCCAGGGCCACGAGACGGCGTGGAGCCAGATCGTCGCCGATCAGCTCGGCGTCCCGTTCGAGGACATCCGGGTGCTGCACGGTGACACCCAGATCTCCCCGAAGGGCATGGACACCTACGGATCCCGCTCGCTGACGGTGGGCGGCATGGCCCTGGTCGGCGCCTGTGACAAGGTGATCGCGAAGGCCAAGCGGATCACCGCGCACATGCTGGAAGCCGCCGAGCCGGACATCGAGTTCGTCAACGGCCGGCTCCATGTCCGCGGGGACCCGGAAAAGGGCCACACCATACAGGAGGTCGCGCTCGCTACCTTCGCCGCGCACAACCTGCCCGACGGCATCGAGCCCTCCCTCGACGCCGACGCCACCTTCGACCCGGACAACTTCTCCTTCCCGCACGGAACCCACCTGTGCGCGGTGGAGGTGGACACCGAGACCGGCATGGTCACGATCCGCTCGTACGTGGCGGTGGACGACATCGGCAAGGTGATCAACCCGCTGATCGTCGACGGGCAGGTGCACGGCGGGATCGCCCAGGGCATCGCGCAGGCGCTGTACGAGGAGGCGGTCTACGACGACGACGGCAACCTGGTCACCACGACGATGGCCGACTACCTCGTCCCGTCCGCGCCCGACCTGCCCTCCTACGTCACCGACCGGACCGAGTCCCCGGCCGGCAACCGGCTGGGCGTGAAGGGCGTCGGCGAGGCGGGCACGATCGCGTCCACGCCCGCAGTGGTCAACGCGATCATCGACGCGCTGCGGCCGTTCGGCATCAACGACATCACCATGCCGTGCACGCCGGAGCGCGTCTGGCGCGCGATACAGACGGCAGAGGGCGGCGAGCAGGCCAGC
>DASXPS010000115.1 GCA_036493475.1 Sporichthyaceae bacterium
CGTGGTCGAGCAGCTCCCACTTCTCAACCGGGTAGGACAGCCCAGATAGCGCGCGTCCGATGCGTGGAAGATCATCAGAGTGCACACCAGTTCGTGGCCTCGGCGGGGTGGGCTCGCTCGGCTTGGGCTGCGCGCCGCTTAGTCGCATGACTTGCGACCTCCGTCCGTGCCGACCCGCGAGCCTCTGACCCGAATCCGCGGGTAGCGGAGAAGTAGATCTTGACGGACTGTGGTTGATCTTCTGGTGTGCTCTTTCGGTGTGAGGCAATGGTGTGGGCCCGAGTGTCGCCTCGGGTGTGCGGGTTCCGGGTTGGTCGGGGCCGGTGGTGGCCGGGTCAGGACATGGTGGGTAGGGCCCGGATCCGGGTGAGGATTTCGTTGAGTAGCTGGTAGCCCGGTGGTAGGCGAAGGATGAGTTGACCGGCGTGGCGGATGAGTCGGGCTGGGACACAGATGAGTCGGTGGCGCAGGGTGGCGATCATGGCTTGGCCGCCTCGGGTTCCGTGTCCGATCAGCCCGTGCGGTGTGAGGGTCGCGGTGAGTTGGTGTAGCCAGCCGGCGATGCTGGCCGCGAGCAGCGCCGCCCACATCCACGCGGTGTTGACCTGCGGATATCCGGACGGGAGATGCCGTAAAGCGGCGCCTATCTTGCCGTCTCGGAAGATGTTCTCGATCGCGGTGCGGTGGCGGTACCAGTGCTCCACCAGCGCCGCGTGGGTCGGGGTGGACACGTCGAGGTTGGTGAGCAGGAAGCTGTAGCCGTAGACCGCGTCGGCTCCGGCCAGCTCCGCCAGTGGTAGTGCCCGCTGTTCGGGGTGCAGGGTGCGCCGACGGCGGGCTCGGGGATCGGTCGAGAGTTGGGTGGCGGGGTCGAGGCGGACTCGGCGGATCAGCAGCCGGGTCGCTACCGGCCACCAGCCGGGGATGTAGTCGGCGACCGCGACCTGGGCGTTCGCCATGTCGATCGCGTCGATCCAGTCGGTTTCGGAGATCCCGGTCAGGGTGCGCCACAGTGGCGCGATGCGGTGTGCGCCGATCGCGAACTCGACGTCACTGGCGAGCGCGGCGCGGGCTAGCGCCCCGGCGAAGTAGCCGCCATCAGCGCGTAACCGGACCTTGCCGCCACGGGCCTGGGCGGGTAGCGCCGCCAGGGCTCGATACAGCAACTCCGGCGCACCGGCGCGGGGGTCCTCGTTGCCGGCCAGCAGCTCCGCCGCCAGCGCGGTCGAGGTTTCCGCCCAGGTCGCCACGTGCGGGCGCCCGCACCGTTGACCTGCGTAGTTGTAGGCGACGCCACGCTTGTGGCGTCCGTACACCTCGACGTCGGTGGCATCCAGGTCGATCGTCACAGCCTGGGCCAACGCGGCGGCACGGGCCGGGGGAAGCATGTCCAGCATCGCGGTGTGCACATCGCCGAGCGCGGTCTCCACCGCCACCCACTGCCCGTCGGTGAACTTGCGGGCCAACCCGGCCGCGGTCGTGGAGGACAGTCCCGCCACCGGCGCCAACAGCTGGCCAGCGGCATCAGCGCGTTGGCGGTCCAGCCCGACCAGGAACTCCTCACCGGCCAGCTGCGCGCCGGCCATCCCGACCAACAACTGCCCACCGGACAACCCCCGCAGACGACTCTTGATCGACCCGATCCTGGCGTCGAGCCGGCTGATCAGACCGAGCCGATCGACCAACTCACTCACCGCGACCATCCCCGATACCGGAGTCAAACGTGGGTCCGGCGCGCCGATCCGCACCCGGTGTTGGACCCGGCGAATGTCCCGTAATCTGTCCACCGGATGGGTGTCCTCTCACCTGGGCTCAATGACGCGTCGCAACGGCATTATCCCAGGTCACAGGGGCACCCATCCTCATTCCCACACCCGATCAGCCCGCTACTCGCGGAAACGGGTCTGAGTCTTGGGACCGGACAACGCCAGCCCCAACCCGCCCAACAACTCTTGCAAGGCCGACATCGCCGCCTGCGCGCGTTGCTCGTTCGGGCA